>NZ_JAOQKB010000019.1:0-36303 GCF_025567215.1 Huintestinicola butyrica | reverse complement strand
CCATATTCCTCAATAGCTCAGTCGGTAGAGCGCATGACTGTTAATCATGATGTCGCTGGTTCGAGTCCAGCTTGGGGAGCCAAAATAAAAACATACAAACCGTTTCGATAATATGCGGCTGTATGGTAATCAAAAAGCGTCGGGAATAACTTCTCGGCGCTTTTCTTTTGCCACGAACAAAAAAATCTCCCGCCCTCAACCGAGAGCGGGAGAAAATTTTATCAGAACCTGTTCAGTCCCTTGCGGATAATAGCCGCAGGAAAATCACGATAGCAGCAGTCCATGTCAACATTACCCTTAATACCATAAACCTTGCCCTTCCAGCTGTACTGCCAGATGCCTACGTCGTCAGCAGAGATGCACTTGGGGAAAATGTTCTCCACTCTCGCAACCCAGCAGGTGTAACGCTTGGGCATGTCAGCGCTCAGCTTGTCCCTGAAAAATGTGTCATAGCTGTAAATGCCTGCCCATGCTTTGGCGGCTTCCAGACGGCTGCAAAATGCAGATACCATGTCACAGCATACAGTCCTCGACGCCTTGCCCTGTTCCTCGAAATCGCCGTAAACAGGCAGCTCAAATGACTTGCCTTTCATGATTTTCAGCATGAAATCAGCTTCCCTGACCGCCTCTGCCGCAGTTTTCGCATAGCAGTAGTGGTATGCTCCCACCATCAGACCCGCCGCCTTTGCACCCTTGTAGTAGTCCTCAAATCGGCGGTCAACCTGCCTGGGGCTTTCAATGCCAAATCCCGTGCGGATAATAACGCCGTCAATGCCCGATGCCTTGACCTTCACGAAATCGACCTTCCCGTTGTGATGGGACAGGTCGATTATTTTCATTTTGACTTCTCTCACTTATTTTCCCCACCTTTCGATTTCATCACGTCGATGATTTTATCAAATATCCTCTTCACTGGCTCGGGCATAACGCCCATAAGCGCAGCGTTTTCGCATATTGATATCAGTTCGGACGCACAAAATGCGATGACAACAGCATTGCGTATGTAATCACATCCCAGCAGCACATCAGCGTAATGGGCGCATACCACAAGCAGTATGGTGCAGATTTTTTTGATTATGCCCTGCCAGCAAGCCTTAGAGGACAGCGCACCGTTCTCGGACTTGCTGGATTTGTTCCAGAAAATAGCGCAGGCGATACCTGTCGCAAAATCCGCCGTCATAAAAATAATCAGCGTAATAATGGCATTGTCCCAGCCGCCCAGGGCTGCCGAAACAGCCCCGCCGATTGCGCCGATGATGGCGCATACATATGTTTTGATGTTCATTGACATTTTCATTCCTCCTTAAATTACCTTCACCGCAAACTGATGTCCGCCCTGCCCGAAAAATCGGTAGATACCTCCGTCAAAATCGACAAAATAATCAGTGTAGCTTGTTGACGGTGATGCAACTACAAGATACAGCCCGTCTATCTCATTTCCTGCAAGGAAATCGCACATGGGTACGATATAATGCTTGTACGAGGCATTGTTTTTGGCAAGATAACCCATGTATCCTGTCGAGCCTGATGGATTGGTAATAATATACTGGCTATTCCAGCACCAAAACAGTACAGGATTTCCATTTGTATCCTTAGTGATAACATGAATTTCTTTTTCACCGTGTTTAAAGGCGAAGATTTTGTCATTTTTCAAAATGATACTATACGTTGATACTAAGTCGGATTCGTCAGCCTTTGTTTTGCTCTCTCCATAATTTTGCTGGATAGTGTTTGAAGTTATGGTAAATCCCAGCGTGCCGTCCGCATTGCAGGGGATAAAATCGCCGTCACTGCCGAAGCCGCAATATTCTGTCAGCTCATCTTTCAGACCGCTTATCGGTTTGGACTGCTCGTTATATTCCGTGCCCGTGTAAACAGTGCCGCCGATCAGTACGCCATTTTTACTCGTCTCACCCCCTTTCTGTGCCACCTTAAAACGGTTGCCACCGTCATACTGCCCCATAATAGTAACAGTCCCGCTGCCGTTGAGGTACAGTGTGCCGTCGCCGAAAATATCACCGCAATTTGCAATGACTACGCTGCCGTCTTTTGGCACCGCAACAACGCCGTCAGCACCTGCTGTGCAATTCGCATTTACTGTAGAAATGTACACAGGTGCGCTGCTATCGTTTCTTACCGCAAAATATGGATATCTGCGGTCAAATGTTACGGTTGTCACGCCGTTAAGCGTAACGGTTGCTTCTCTTGTACTGATAGACATATAAATCAAATCCTCCTTTAGGTCGCTTGCGTACGCAGGTATTCCGCATAAATATCGTTGATAATTAGATCCATTTGATTAGTCAGATCATTGCCCTTAAATCGTGTGTAATAGCAATCAGACGCTGTCAAATTACAGCCGATATATGTTGTCCCCGTGCCAGTATAATCACCCGTAATTTCGCCGTTCACGTTATATGTTATTTGGCGATAATTATATGGATATTGCAGTGTGCAATTATATCCCATTGGCTGTAGGTTTTTATTTGCTACAATCTTACTTGCGTCTTCCCATTCATACGTATAAATACCAGATGTATATACTTTGTTCTCACTACTGTCCCACGATTTATAGATTACTTTAGACTGCGCCGTATTTATATAATTTAAATACAGTAATGTAGTTCCACGATAAATACCGCAACAAAAATCTTTCTGTTGAACATCTTGACTAACAAATGGCGGTGAGTCTTCACCTGGTGAATAACCTGCGCCCTGATAATATCGATATCTATTGTAATATGTGCTATCCGGCATAATACACAGTTTTGCGGAATAGTCTCCGAAAAACGATATTGTAGTAATTGGTGTCTGCTGCTCAAACAAATCACACATATCCAGCTTGTTGACCTTGCCGCCTCTGCCATTCGCCAGCCCCAGCAAATACCACATCATATCATCCATCGCCGCTCACCTCGCTTGTCGTGGGAATAATGTTGCCGTCATTGTCCTCAGTAATGGCGTACTCAAAAATCTTGCCGTTGTAGTTCGCCCGGAGGCTTTTGCCGTTCTCAGCAATTTTCACCGCAGTGGGCATCATGCCATTCAGGATAGCCCCCGCAAATCTGGCAATACCCTCGCCAGCCATTTCAAAGCCGTATTCGGTTTTAGAGTTCTCGTTTACGAATTTTATGCCCTGTCGGGTCATTTTCGTGGAGCCGTTGACCTCGCCTATCTGTACACGGTCAGCCAGAGGGTCATATTCATTCTCCTGCACACTGTTCCGCCCCATCTCGGCGTACAGCCCGAAGTCGGTAATTCTCAGGCGGCAGAAGTTTGTCACAAGCGTTGTTTCACCAAAGGTAATGCCCGCCCCGGGAGCAGGATATGTGCTCACCAGCGCCCTGCAGCTCCATGCCCTGTAGGACTTGTTCTGTATCGCACCTATGACCGCACCCGCCAGCTCCTCCGAGGCATAGACCGAACTTATCTTCATCGTGTGATATGCGTCCGTGTCGCCGCCCGAAGCGTATGTCCTGCTGCCGTCAGTCATGATAACGCTGCCGCAAACCTTGGTCAGACCATATTCAATGCTGCTGTACTTGTCAGCCGAAAACAGCGCCGATGAAGCACCGCAGGCAAATGGCAGAAATGTAAGCACCCCGCCCTGTACAAAAAAACAGCCGCAGGCCGCCTCCGCCAGGTCGGAGAGTATTTCCTTGGCAGTCCGCCCGAAGACCTTGTCCTTGGGGCATTTGGTGATCTTTGTGCCGATGATGTCACCCGCAGCGATCTCCGTAAATCCGCATATGCTTTTGATGTTGGCAAGCACGGCGCTTACAGATGCAAATTTGGGCTTGTTTTTCTTGTCAGAGCTGTTGCTGCTATCGCTGCTGCCGTTGCTGTCACTGTCGGACGAACTATCACCGCCCGAGCTGTCCTCCTCCGCCGTGAAATCACTTTCTTCAAGGGTGCATTTGGCAGATGTGAACATCGCCCTGTCATAGCAGGTGAAGCTCAGCCTGCCGCCCGAGGGCTTCCTGCTGCTCACATAGAACACAGGCACCTCAGTTCCGCAGGAAACAAGTACCTCCGCACCATAGGGGAACAGCCCCACGGTGTCATCGTCATAGTCGCAGGCAGGAACATCAAAGGTCAGCTGCTGACTGCAAACGCCCCTTGCACCGTATCCGTCCGCAGTGTATGATATCTGCAGGTTATTGAAGTGCGGCACATCAATGCCGCCGATGCTCAAAGCAAGGCTAAAGGCGGGAGCCGCCCACAGGAGCGGCGCTTTCAAGGGTCAGGGACATATCCCATTCAAGCCCCTTGCCACGGCTCACAGCCTTGTAAGCCGTTTTCTTGAACTGTGCCGACACCGCTGCAGGGGAGGAGTAGGTCACAGGAAATGTCTTTCCGCTGACAGCGCTCGATATCTTAGCCGCCGCAGATGTGGGGATCTTTTTCAGCGTGATGTTCAGCGTAATGATGTCCCCTATATAGCCACCCACAGTGGATCCGTCATGGTTCTCAAATGCGCTGCTGTCCTTTTTGGGGGCGGAGCTGACGGTAAAATCCGTCACATATCCGTCCGCCTTGACGTTGT
Organism: Huintestinicola butyrica; assembly: GCF_025567215.1. Lineage (NCBI taxonomy): Bacteria > Bacillati > Bacillota > Clostridia > Eubacteriales > Oscillospiraceae > Huintestinicola > Huintestinicola butyrica. The sequence goes on along the minus strand of NZ_JAOQKB010000019.1, from coordinate 31,757 downwards.
TGATAACAAGTTCAAGCATATTATCTTCCTTTCTGCACATTGACGCTCTGGGTGTAGTCCAGCGAATATTCGCCGCACACCTTGTTGTCAAGGGTGAGGTCTCCGCCTGTGACCTCCACATTCACATTTACATTTCGGTTTCCGCTGTTTTCCGCAGCGTTCTTGTATGATACCTCGGTGGCAACAGTGCCGCTCACCTGAGTGAAAGCAGAAATGTTCATCAGCTCGGACAGCTTGCCGCCAAAACCGCTTGCGAACTGCTCCGCAGCTGCCGCACCCGAATCATAGGCGTTCACACCCATGTCCGTGAGAGCCGCCGCAAAGGCGTTCTGCATATTTTCAGCGTCCTTGGCGTAAAGGTCGGCGGACAGATCATCTGCTATCTGCTCCTTGCGTTTATACAGCTCGATGACCTTTTGGCGCTCTTCTTCACTCATACCCGCAAGGTATTCTGCCATCTTGGCACCGTCCTCGGCGGACATACTGTTCAGCTCTTCCAGCAGAGCAGCACTTGCCCCGTCCTCTTTCAGAGCCTTGATGTCAGCGTGATATTTCTCCATGGCGGCTATCTGCTTTTCAATGTCATTTACCTTGTAGATGGTGGTCTCATTGCCGTCCTCGTCCGTTTCCTTTTCAACGGAAAAAACAGAACCGCCCACAGCCATGAGCCGTGAACGGTAGTCGCTCTGTGCAGTGAGCATATCGGAATATTTTTTCTGATAAAGGGCGTTCAGGTCGTCAAGGCTCTCGCCTGCGCTTTTTATCGCCTTGTTCTGGCTGTCCTCCCGGTCGTCCAGAGCTTTTTTCTGCTGCTCCTGCTCATAGGCACGGAGCTTTTCGTAATACCCCCAGTGCTCGGTGTTGCTTTCATCGCCGTATTTTCCCAGCAGCTCAAGGCGCTTTTGATACAGCGCATCTTCATCGGCGATAATGCCCATGGCGTACTCATGGTCAAGCTTCTGCCATTGGCTTTTCAGCTCCTCGTCATTCATCTGCTCGGCAGCGGTCTCGGCGAGGGTCTTGTTGGCTTTGAGCTTTTCCTTGCCACGTTCCAGAGCATCAAGAGCGGCTTGGTTCTGCTGCTCGATGATGTCCTGATTCATCATGCGTGATACATCTATCTCCGTATCGCCGAACTTACTTATAATGTTCCTGCGCTCCAGGAGCTGAGTATTAAGAAATTTATTCTGCTCTTTGATACCTTCAATTTCCTGCTCGGCAGCGTCAAGCTGAGCGTTAAGGTCAGCCATAAGATTAGGGTCGTTCAATGAACTGATATTATCCCTTTGAATGTTTATCTGCTGCCGCTGATTATACAGCTCCATGAGACGCTTGTTGTTGTCATCGACCTGCTTTTCCATATCGTCGTAGCCGTCAAGAGCCATTTCATAAGCCTGCCTGTTGTCCTCAGGGTCATTGCTGTCCGCAAGCTGACCCAGAAGCTGTATCTGTGTGGCTATTTCCCGATTGGCATCGTTGAAGCTTTCCTTTATATCTCCCTCATACCCTATAAGGTCTCTTTGCCTGTCAATGTATGAAGCAAGAGCAACGCCTCCGCCTATGGCAAGAGTTCCCACAGCCACCCAAGGAACGGCATTCATTGCAAGTCCCAGAGCACCTGTGGCAGTGGCAGCACCCGATGCGGCAGCTGCATATGATGATACGGCTGTCGCCGCAGTGTTCGCAGCGGAAAGCCCCTTGTAAGCAATGACCATAGCACCCGCAGTCTCGGCAGCGGTGATAAGCTGGTCGCCGTTGTCACAGAACCAGTCCAGACCGTCAATGAGCTTGGGAATGCCCTCATCAACGGCAAATTCGGCAGCCTTTACAGCAAGGTCTCCGAATTTCTCAGCCAATGTTTCAAGCTTACCTCCAAGCTCTCCGTTCAGCTGTTCATTCAGGTCTCCGAAAATTTCCGTGACCTCCTGAACAGACGTGCGCAGAGGTTCGGAGAACTTCTCGAATGCCGTAACGCCCACAGCTTCCAGAGCGGACTGCATTATGGTGATGTCGCCCTTGAAATTGTCGTCCATGGTCTTTGCCATCTGCTCAGCAGCCCCGTCGCAGTCGGATATGTACCCTCTCAGCTCTTCAAACCTCTGTGACGTTGTGCCGAGCAATGCGTTTACAGCCTTTAAATCCACCTTGTTGAAGATGTCACTCAGCGCCTGAGTTTTCTTCTGCTCCGTCAATGGAGCCAGTGCACCGTCAAGCTCGCTGAAAACATCGGCAAGATCACGCATTTTTCCCTCGTCATCAAATACCTTTATGCCCAGATTTTCAAGAGCTGCAGCCGCAGTGTCCGTGGGAGCGGACAGGCTGAGGATTATATTTCTCAGAGCCGTGCCGCCCTCAGCACCTTTTATTCCGTTGTCGGCAATAAGTCCAAGCATTGTGTCAAGCTCTTCAACACCGCCCGAAAGGGACTTTGCAGTTCCGCCGACCGTGAGGATAGCCTCACCCAGCTGAGCGACGGAGGTATTTGACTTCTGAGAAGTCTTTGCCAGCTTGTCGGAAAATCCTGCCAGCTCATTTGTCTGCAAGCCCAGAGCGGACATGGAATCCGTTATCATGTCGGAAGCATACGCAAGGTCAATGCCGCCTGCCGCAGCCGTGTTCAGGACTACGGGAAGAGCCTCCACGGATTTCTGCGCATCATATCCTGCCAGAGCAAGATAGTTCAGAGCTTCTCCTGCCTGAGTGGCGGAGTATTTTGTGGTCGCACCCATTTCCTTTGCCGCTGCCGAAAGCACACCGTATTCATCAGCCGCCGACGTAATGCCCATGGTAGCCGCCACCTGGGACATGGAAGCTTCAAAGGAGGAGCCTGTCCCTACCACGTATTCCGCAGCCGTCTTGAACGCACTTTTCACCGCATTTGCAATATCTCTGGCAGCATTCGCCGCAAGATTTCCGAGGGCTGTCTGAGCCGTGCCCGAAAGCTTTTCTGTCTCCCTTTCCGTGCGCCGCAGCCCGTCAGTCACGCCGTCAGTGTCTATCCGTGTGTTAAAAATAAGGTCACCGTCATTCAATATCCCCACCTCCTTATGAATCAAGAAATCTTCTTGCCGCCTCTATCATTCTCAGCTCGTTGGCTGAAACGGGAAGCGCATAGACCTGCTGCATTTTTTCAAGGAACTCCCGCCTGTAGTCTGGCATATCGTCCGAGATGTCAGCCGTCCGCCAGCCGCATATGTCAGTGAATCGGCAGTCATGCAGCCCCATGAACAGCCCACGGAACTTCCACCAGTGCATTTTTGTCTCCCACAGGTCAATGCCGTATTTTTCATAAAATGCAGCGGCTATCATGGGAAAGTCTGCGTCAAAGCTGTAAGCTCTGCGGCTTGAAAGCATTGTACCACTCTCGCTCGTTTCCTTGGGCGGCTCTCCGCATCGGTAGAACCACAGCATAAACATCGCAGCCCGTGAAAGGTCACGGGGCATTACGGGAAAAATGAGCCTCATGGCAGTTATGACCAGTCTGTCCTCGGGAATGCGGCAGTCGGTGATAAGCTCCTCAAATCTCATCCAGCAGATAAAATCAGTGCGGAGCGGCAGCTCTGTCACGCCGCCGTCCGTCACCTCAGTGTATTCAGTGGGAAGTCTCTGCGGGAGCATACTTTTTCAGCACCTCTTCCGTCACCTTTGCGGAGGCACGGTTCAGGAATACCCACAGCGCACCTATCTCATCGGTGTCAAGACTGCCTGCATCGGTCACGCCTGCGTCATCGCCGAAATGCTCATTTACGAACTCATCGCCCAGATAAAGTCTTATGCCCTCCAGCGTAGCCTCTGCCGCCGTTACCGCATCGGGAGCCTTGACTATCTCGGCTGCAATGCGCCTTGTCTCCTGCACGAAATATGCAGTCTTTGTGGGTATCTCAACGCTTTTGCCGTATATGGTAACGGCAGTGGGGTTCCTTTCGTAGTTAAATTCCATGTTATTCCTCCGTATTTACAGCTTTGCTTTCGGAATTGGCAGAAGCAGCTTCGGTAGTATCCGCAGTAAATGTTCCGCCGCCGCCCGATGTGGCAGGAGCAAACTTGCCGATAACAGGGTCGCCCAGACCGTTGAACGCGCCCGAAAGCTTCATCTTATTGTTGTTTTCGGAAGTGCCTGAGGGAGCGACCGCACAGGTCTCCATGCGTGCCACATAACCGCCGCCCGAAACAGCGTTGAACTTTTCCACTGTCAGTATCTTTACAAGGCAGTCGCCCAGCACCTTGCGGTTTTTGTATATCTCATACACCTTTTTGATGGTGGGGTCGGAATACATAAGGTCGCACTCAAAGTTGTATGCGGTCTTGTAGCTTGTGGTGTCGGTGCTTTCGGTATCCATGTTGATGTACTTGGTGCTTTCCGTCTGAGCGGAAGTTGCGTCATCGAACTTTGACCAGCCGTCACCCATTCTTGCCCACTGAGGCGTTTCACTGGAGCTTACGTCCATGTAATGTTCCAGCTGGGTCCTTTTAACTATCGTATTTGACATTAACAAACATTCCTTTCTTCAATGTATTCAAGAGTTATGCTCATCTGATAGGTGCATTTCTTACCGTCCTTTTCGTACTCAAAAGGTACAGCTCCGTCCATGCGTATATCCTGAGCCGTGCGGTATTCGGGGAGAGCGGGAAGCTCCTGCACGTTCAAAAACCACCTGCGCAGATCGTCAAGAAAAGCGCTGGTCTGTATCCTGCGCAGGTCATCGTCCGACAGGCTGCCCAGGAAGAGAGAGGCGTGCATGGCTTTAAGCTCGCTGCCGCAGAGATATGTCTGCAATACCTCGGTGCTGTCCTCCACAATTCCCGCACAGTCGATGTCATCGCTGCGGAAATTCACCTGCATGGTGTAATCCGCCAGCAAAGGGCAGCCGCAGAGGAAGTCCCACAGGGATTCAATAACGGAATCAGCCACGATATCTGCACCCCGCTATCTGAGCAGCCCCTGCAAGGATAGTGTGAACGTGAGCTGCTTTCATTCTCTTGAACCACAGCCGTCCTCTCAGACCGCCTCTTGCGGTGCCGCCTGCACCGTGGCCGCTGTTGCTGTAGTAATTCTTTCGGGCATATGGAGCGGTATAAACAAGCTCACCTGAGCCTATCACCGTGCCTCTTATGCCTGAGCGGATAAGCTCGCCTGTGTCCTTGGGGGTGTACCTGTCGCAGCGCCTCAGGCATTCGCTGTCTATGAATTTCTGTACAGACCCGCCCTGCGCCAGCCTGTGATTTATGCAGATCTGTTCAGCGCTCATGGGCTTGAAAACTATCATCTTATCACTCCTATCTTACTCCCAGCATTATGTGCCGCATATTTTGGGAACCGAAGTTGTTCACCGTTATGCTGTGTACGTGCAGGCCGCTGTACAGCTCCTTGTCGGTGGGGTCACTCATTTCCCCGAAAAATATGTAGTCGCCTTTTCGGATATCGGCAGCGATGTCGGGGATAAATACCTTGGCAGTGTCGGCGTTTTCCTCGCCGTATTTTTGCACTTCATAGGCTCTGACCTCCTGCCACATGCAGGGGAATGCGCCTGCCTTTAAGACGGCCTTTCCCGCCGTCCTGAAAACGGTGCATATGCCGTTGGTTATCATCACCCACACCCCCTAAACATCAGCTTCACGCCGCCTGCATAAACATTCCCCAGATATATCTTCACCGCATTGTACCTCGCCGAAGATACTTCCGCCTGAGACCTGTCACCGTAGGTCACGGAATAGCTGCCTATGGTCTCGGACTTCACATCTGCCGCCCTGCCGCATGAATACATATCATCAGCGCAGGCGCAGCAGGCACGGCGTATTTTGCCGACAATGTTTTCGTCCGCCAGAAGCTCGGGAGTTATCCTGTCGAATGTAACAGCGTCAATATAAGCAGAGGCAGACTCCGCAAATCTTGCAAAGTCCGCCTCGCTCATGGTGCCGTGAAAAACCTCGCTGTAAAACTTGTAATCAGCGTATGCCATTCTCAGCTCCTTTGCCGACAATCAGGCGTGAGAGCAGTAAATTCCCGCAGCCTTGTTTTCGTAGGCGTCGGTGAGACCGTAAGCACGGTAAGAGAAGATGTATGCGTCCGCATCGGGGTTAGCGTCAGGGGAGATGACCTTGCTTACAGTATGCTTGCCAAACTGGATAACAGCAGGCTTGTGAACTATCATGAAGTTGATAGGCGCACCTCCTGCGGAGGTCTGCTTGTAGTACTTGCTTGCAGTCCATGAAGGAGCGCTGTTGCCCGTAACAGGGGAGTAAACGCCGTCGGAAACGGTGTAATAATCCTTGTAGTTTGTGCTCCAGTCATCGGGCTGGGAGGTTGTCACCTCATACACCGCCTCGGCTTTCTTGAAGCCGCCTATCTCCTCACCCGAAGATGTGCCGTTGAGCAGGGAAACAGCAGTCCAGAAGCGTGACTGAGGCACCTTGATAATGCCCGCAAAGCCCTCAAGCACACTCTTTGAAACGTAGCTGTAAAGGCTCTGAGCCGCATTGTAAAGGGTGGGGGTAACAAAAAGATATCTGCCGTCCGCAGGAACTTCCGCCTCGTCCAGTACGTTCACGCCCTCACGAACCGAATCCATGAACGCCTCGGCACCGCTGATTGTCTCGGTCTTTGAACCGATTCCGTTGATGGCAGCGTAAGAGGCAAAGCGCACAGCGTCCATTTCGGGAACAGCCTTGGTGCGGATAAATTCGCTTGCCAGCTTGCCGAACGCCAGCCCCGCAGTCTCCTCGTTGTCCATAGCGTCAACGCTGAACTTGCGTCCTCTGTCGTAGTTGAACTTCACGGTCTCGTTGGTGATCTCCACATTGCCCTGAACATAGCCGCCGTTGCGGGAGTAGTCAGCCAGACCGTCCATGCTTATCTTGGGGATAATGATCTCGTTTGCGTTTGCGCCTGCCTGCACAAGGGAGCCGTCCATATCCAGCACGGAAGAGCAGGAAGCAGCCTTGTAAACATCGTCCAGCAGGTCAGTGTACTTCTTGAAAAGTGCAATAGCATTTGCCATGTAAATTCCTCCTTTTAGTGTATAAAAATAGCCTCGTTCATCTCAAAGATAAACAAGGCTCATCTCTTGCTTTGTTCATGCCGTCCTCCTTACTTTGTGAGTTCTCACTTCGTGAGAGGGGGAAGCCCCATAACAGCCCTTGCGGCGCTGTCGTCCGCCTGACCGCCCGAACCGCCGCCTGTGGGGCCCATGTACTTAGGCACAGGCTCGCTTCTCTCGAAAAGGAAGTCGTTTTCCTTGGCAATCTTGTCCAGCTGCTCCGTGAGACCGACTATCTCGTTGCCCGCAAGCTTCAAGCCGTCCATGTTGAGCAGCGCCTTTACGGCAACAGCGTTTCTGGGCTTGCGCTCTGAGAGCTTGCCCTCCAGAATGTGGTCAAACTGCATCTTTTCCAGCTTTGCGGCACTTTCCTTCTGCGCCGCCGCCAGCTTTTCCTTGTAGTCGTCGGCAGTCTTTTTAAGCCCCTCATAGTCCAGCTTGCCGAACTCCTCTATCTGCTTGTTGGCGGCGCTGAGCTGACTTTTCACGTCCTCATAGTCCCCGAACTTTGCGGAAACTCCGTCGCAGTCCTTCTTGTTTTCGGCAAGTATCTGAGAGATCATCTCCTCTGATACGCCGAGCTTTGTAAGAAATTCCTTGGTCATGTTTTTTCCTCCATAATATAAAATGTTTAACTCCCTCGATTTCGAGGGGTTATGTTTTGTTGACTGATATTGCTTAGAAATTACAGTACAACGCCCTCAATTACTGCTCTTGCCTGCAATATAGCGATATAATCTTCCATCGTCCTCACCTGAAACTCATACAGTGATCTGGGACACGTAGGCGTGAAGTTCAGTTCGCCCTTATCCCATTTTTCAAGCATTGCTTTGAGCTTTTCGCAGCGTATCGCAACCTGTCCGTACTCGGCTTTGAATCTGTCTTTGTAATCGGTACTTGCCATAAGCTCGGCTGTGTCTGTCAGCTCCATAGGTCTTGCTGTTGTTTCGTTCATAACATCATATCCTTTCGATTGGTTAAGATTGGTTAAGATTGAATAAATTTAACACACGCCAACACACGCCAACGCTCATTTGCGTGTTGATGCGTGTTGAAATGCACTTTGGTAATGACAATTATGTCCTAACCAATTAAAACTGCGTGTTAAACTCTACCGTACTGCCTTATTCGCCTCTTGGAATGCCTTTTGCGCTTGATACAGTGTGCAGCATAAACACTGATATCAGGTGCGGGCAGTGCCGTAAATCCATGGCTATAAAAGTCAAAGAACACTCTTATTCCCTCCTTTCAGACATAAAAAATGCGCCTTGCAGTCAACTGCAAAACGCTTGTGTGGGTATAAAAAATCACCCTACTTGTGTAAGGTGATTAGTCGATAAATTCGATTTCTTCAATATCGTCCTCAATGAAGATAAGCCCTCCGCCGCTTTCGGGGGTGAAAGTAACACCGTCAATATCGTCACCATTTTTGTCTGTTCCTAAGCAGGGAATACCACCACTGCCTGAAAAGATTTCTCCCTTATATGGTGAATCTTTTCGGGTATATACCTTTGCTCTTTTTCCTTCAAGCTGGTCAATTTTTCTGTTGTAGATAAATGGCGTTGGCATATTATACCTCCTTTACCGGGAATATAAATGCTTAATTTTGGAATATTTAATTACAGTATTGTGCTCTGAACTCTTCACGGGTCAAAGCATTATTGTAATTGGGGTCATCGGGATAAACACGGACAATATTACCCTTTTCCAATTCGGAGCGGTCATATCGTGGAAAATTTTCACGAAGAACAAATTCTGTGTCAGAAGGATAATCGTCAAATGTTTTATTTTCAGGCATTTCGTCAATATTTATTTTCATTTTTATCCTCCCAGGAAAATTCAAGGTTATATTTATCACAGAAAAGCTGTAATCCTTCTTTTTCAGCCCTGTCAAAATATTTAAAGAAGTTTTCGCCATTTTCACTTGCGATTTTTTGATATTTCAACAGAATTTCGTCTATGCAACTGTTGTAGGCACTATCAATTTTCTTCAATGATGTCAGTTCACTTGACCATTTGCCGGAACGTCTTATTACATAGGCACCGTCTGAATTACAAGCTCTTATTTCCGCCAATTTGCCCCTGCGCATTATGTTGATATCCGCAGGAGAGGGAATAGTGCCATTCGGGTGGTTATGAGTAAGAACTTTTCCGTCCATAGACTTAATTTCCTTTGTAGAAAATGAAACGGAATCAGAATTTCCTTTCTTCTGAAAATCAATGCTGCCGTCAGGTTTGTATATAATTGCTTTTTCATATTTATTGCCGGATATAATCCTCTCGTGTTGAAGCATTTTTATACGATTTTCTTCTGTAAACAGCTTTGAACCACTATTTATTGATTTTATTGTAGCACTATCCGTTTTACTTGTCAAGCCTGCATAAGCATTGGTATCAGTACGTTTTGGATTTGAGGATATTTTGTTTTCAAGCGGCTTCTGATTGCCCTTTGCCGCCCAAACAGCCCTGCTCGCCTGACTGTGACCAAATCCCCCGACCTGCGCCCTCTCGTTCCTCAAAGAAAGCCCCGCAGCCTTGGAAAATCTTCCGTACTCCTCTTTCTGCCTCCTGAGAAGCACCGACTTTTCCGTGAACCTGTCCTTATCGTCCGTGGCATCAGCCGCAAGTATCTCTCGCTTGGTCTTGCGCATGGAGCGTTCCATAGCCCTCTGACGCTGGGTCGCCTCGTAATAGGTGTAGGTCTTGCCGTTGTATTCAAAGGGCGGCGGGTCGATGTTTTTAAGCTCCTCTTCCGTATAACTTGGTTCGGAAATGCCCTCTATAACAGGGTAAAAGTCATGTCGGCAGTTGGCGCCTTTAAGACCTGTCACCGTGCCGTAGCCCGTCACAGCCTTTAGAGAGGGATATTTCTTTGATTTCCCCGAAAGGGAATACCACTTGCCCTGCCATTCTGCGTGGTCGGGTCTTGCACCTGCGTGAGCATCGACCTCCACAATGTCCGTGCCAAGCTCCGCCGCATTGTGTTCCGAGACCTTGCCCGTCATTTGCGACAGCCCCGTAAGAACAGCCCTGCGGGCAGCCACATCAGCGTGACACCTTACCCCCGAAGCATAATCCACAAACTGCAAACCGCCCTCTGTGAGCCGCCTCGTGGCGTTCCTGACCGCCGTGTTGTGATCTACAGCACCCGTCATCACCTGCATATACGCATAGTCGAGGCAGTCCCTGTAGGCCTCAGCCGCATCGTGAAACCGCACCTGACCGTTTGAGCCACGGTAGGAAAATCCCATGGATTGCGTAAAGTTTCGCAATTCTCCCTTGGTCTGGTTCACGCTGGCAGTTACCGCCTGCTGAAAGAAGTCATTGTATTCATAAGGCGTGTAGCCGACGTTCGCCTGTGCATATGCTTTTTTATAAAACTCGTCGGAAGTCTGGGCAGCGTCAAAGAATAATCGGTCAACAGCCTCATCGGAAAGCTCCGAATATTCGGATATCTTCTGCTTGATGTACTCCGTTCCCGCACCCAGCTCACGAAGCCGCAGCACCTGATGCTCTGCGCTGTCGGTAAGATATCCCGCCTTTGCTATCCTGCGGCATATGTCGGCGATGATATCCTCCTCGAGCCTGAGAAAAAGCTCCTCCAGCTCCGCAGGCGCACCCTGCAAATAGTCGGGAGTAAGCATTATTCAAAGCTCTCGGGGAGCATTGCCGCCGCCTGCTCCTCCGTCTCGCCGTAGCGCTTCATGCGGTATTCCACAGGAGACATGATCCCCGCAGAGACTTCCTGGAGCCATATCTTCTGCTCGGTCTCGCTGTCGGTAACAAGGCTGTCGTCAAAGTCGAATGACTGCTCGCACGCCCCTCTGGGGGCAAGCTCATGAATGTCGCAGAGCATATCAAGTACCTGTACAAACTCCGTGAGAGCCTTTTTCACATTCGCCTGAATGGCTGATACCGTGGCATATGACCGCTGCTTTGATGCCTTTATTTCCGTTGCGGTCTTGTCCGTGTCCTGCACCTCGGAGAGGGTGCCGAAAGCAAGTCCGCACTGCCGTTCTATCTGCCGAAGAAGATTGTTGAGCCCGTTCCTCTGAGCCTCTTCACGTATCTGAGGCGAGAAAACATTGAACGCCTGGTCTTGGTTAAAGTCCAGCGTCTTTATCAGCCGCCTGTTGAATTTGGGAGCCGTCTCTGTGCCGTCATTGCCACGCTGCACCGCCGTCACATCGGCATATACCGCCAGCTCAGAACCTTCAAACTCCCATATGCCTCTTGTGAACTGCATATCCGCTTCCTCGATAGTGGAGATCGCCGCATTGAACACCGAGACCCCCAGCGGGGAACGCCTGTCAATGATGTTCGCCCCGGGCATTTTCATATATACAAACAGCGGCCGCTTTATCCCCGAGAACGTCGCCGACGGGGCAATGTCCGACCATTCCGCAACCGCATCGAGAGCTATCTCACGACCTATCTGCGCCGAGCTGTCGGATACATACGCCTTGTTCACCACTGTGTAATTCGTACCCGAAAGGGAGTGCTTTTCCAGCCTTGTGAAATACCTGCCCTTGCGGACTATCCTGTCAGCGAAAACGCATTCGGTAATGTTGTCGCCGTCATAGCCCGATACCGCCGCAGTGTCCGCCTGAATGATGTCGGTGTATATCTTTCCGCCCGATACATAGGGCTTCAGAAATACGCCGCCCAGAGCGCAGGCATATTCCACCCACACGGGGGACATCGCCACTGCCTGACTGTACGCTTCGGAAAGATGATCCGCCCTCGGCGAGCCTGTCAGCTCCGAATTAAGCTCCAGCGTGACCAGCCGTGCCATTTCGTGAGCCACAGAGTAGGGGAGATTAAGGCAGCGCACATTGCTGTCAGCCACAGCCCAGGGCGGCGTGCAGCGGTAGCATTCCGCCCACAGCCTTACCGCCTCGGTCATGTCCTTGTCAGCAGGCAGGGTCTGCATTTTTGCAGCCAGCTCATTAGTGTCAAACAATTTGCATATCGCTCCTTTCAGCCAAGATAAAATGCTCATTTTCCGCTTCTCCTCCAAATCTGCGATGTAGCGTACCGCACAGCGTCAATGCTGTGATTGTTCCTGTCGGGATATCCCGATATGATCTCACCGTCCTTGCTGCGCTCGTATTCGTACTCCAGAAATTCCGCTGCAGTCTCGGGGCAGCGTTCGTTGTCAATGACTATTTCACGTAGGGACTGCAGCCACTTCATGGAATAATCCACCGACCCGGGACCCTTTTCAGCCCCACGGGCAAGCAGACCAAAGGAGCGGTAATCCGCAATGGACTTCTGCTCTGCACTGTCGCACATGATCATATCGTTTGCCGTTACGCCACGCTTTTTCAGCTCTTCTGCCGTTTCCGCATTGCCTTTTTTGTTGCAGCGGAACTCGTCATATATCACCAGCGTGTGCTGAGCCGCCAGATATGCGCACCTGACATATGCAAAGGGGTCAGGATACCAGCCCCAGTCAACGCCGTGAAGAATCGTTCCAAAGGTCTTGATGTCCTCGTCAGTGACCTTGCGTGTGACCACATTGTCGAACACGTTTCCGCCCGTGCCGTTGGCAGCACCCAGATATTCGTTTTCATACGCCGTGGGATTGGTCTCTTTCAGATATTCCGCATCATCGAGGAACGGCTTGCCCAGCCACTTTTTCGGCACTGTCAGATAATTGCTTTCGATAACGAGCCTGTCCGCCCTCGGCGCTTTGATGTACTTGTTTGCCCAGTTCTGAGCCGATCTCGGGGGATTGAAGGACTTGAACTTGTAAGCCCTGTCTCCGCCTCTGATGACCGACTGTTCTATCTTTCGGACAGCCTCGGGACCCGAGAACTGGTCAAGCTCCTCAAACCACAGAATGCCGATGAACCCGAAGGGGACTTTTATGGACTTGATCTTGTTCTCATCGTCCGCCCCTCGGAAGTATATCTTCTGTCCCGTCTTTGTTTTGGTTATCTCCAGCGGAGATTTTGTGGCAGCATATTCATCGTCAAGACCGAGGGAAGATATCGCCCACAGCATCTGATTATACACCGAATCTTTCAGTGTGTTGCCCACCTGGCGGAGAATGCAGGCGTGCATATCCTCGTTTTTCTCCAGCAGGTCGATGACCGCCAGCGAGATAAACGAGGACTTGGCAGAGCCTCTTCCGCCCGGGAAAACATATTCGGAGTGTTCGCCCTCGGCAATGTCAAACAGCACCGATGAAAAGGCAGGAGCCACCATGCTTGCGGGAATACCGCCGTAAGAAAAGCCCTCCCGATCGTCCGCCGAGGGGAAGTACCTTTCACGGTCAAGCTTAAGGCGGGCGTTGTCGTACCTGATCCTGTGCCGCATCATATCGTCGTCACGGATAATGCTCCGCAGCTCCTTTACCGCAGCCACATCGCCCATTTTAGCCTGTTTGAGCAGTGCCGCATTGACCGCAAGCATATTCGTGACCTCGTCCTCGCTCAGCTCATCAAAGTTCACGCCCATATCAGAAAGGAGCTGGTAGTCCGCCACCTGAGAAGCAGGCAGCGACAACAGCAGCTCCATACATTTTTTCATATCACGCTTTTTCCGCCTTGCAGCCCCCGAGGCTTTGCCGCCTTTGGAGCCGTTTTCTCGAGCTTCACTCGAGCTTGGCACTATCAGATTTTTTTCATTCACGGGTCACCACCTGCTTGGTTTGGAGTATAAAAAATCCGCCTGCAGTTTGGCAAGCGGAAAGAAAATTAGAATTTGTATAGTATGCTGAACCTTTTTAAAAGTATCAGCAGATTCATTATTAAATGAAGGAAAAAGAAATAAACGATTATGCTTATTATTGTTTGCCCTGAGATAATGTAATTATCGAATTCCCAAATAAGATATTGGTTTTGATCATCTGATATTATAAATTTAGCGGTACAAAAAATAATAGAAACAGTTGACATTACAATCTCATATGCTGATATTTTTTTTGAATCATCAATGGCTTTATAAATAGCTTCTTGATAGTCTTCAATTTCATTTGCAGTATGCGATCCATCAGACTTGTGTTTCTGAATCAGTTTTTCACAATCAAGAGAAGATAACCATGAGGAAAATCCCGTAAATATTGCAATAAAAATAGAAATCACTACCATAACACGATCAATAGTATCATTGTCTATCGGATTTGATAATGAGATAGTTATTGACAAAAGGAGCGGAAAAATAATTACAGATGAAACCAGTTCCTTTTCATTTATAAATTCTGTGTATTGCTTAAAAATAGCAGTTAGGCTGTAGAAACGTGTTTGCTCGGGTTTAAATATTTTCATGCGCACTAGCAATAAAGCAATTACTATTATTAAAAAATCTTCAGCCGGCTGGTGTAAGTTCTGAAAAAAGGTCATCATTTTTTACATTACCTTTAAAATTATTTACTTTAATGTTTTGACGGTCTTCTTTTTCAATATTATCACAACTTATATCAAAGAATTTTAAGTATGGCATTGCATGATTGATCATAGCATTGAATAGACTTGATTCGGTTGGATGACTGCTATCTGCTTTCAAGTCTATTTCATTTGATATGTCTTCAGAGATACGAACGCTGCTCATTCGACTAAAATTTAACGTTTGACCTTTAAAATCCACCTTGATGTTATCAATTTCTTCACTATCAGAATTGATACCGATGAAATCTGAGATTTCTATGATGCTGTTTTGGGGATCTGGTTTTGAAAACAGATTTTTTAATTTATCTGTGATAGTAGGTTTGGGAGTAAAATATATATGTTCAGTTTTTTCTGATATTGGTTCATGATATTCCTCATTCATAATTGCATCTGCTTCATCGAATGAATAATTTTCCTTTTTTTGTAGTGTTGTCACATGGAGTTTATATATGGATTTTTCGTCAAATATTACGCTGAAATAATTGGCAGGAATAAAAGGGTTAATTTTATATGACATGCTGGGATCCGATTCTCTAAGTGCATCGCTAATTATTATTTTCAACTGTCCAACAATGGATTTGTTACCTAAATATTGAGCTATAACAAGAGCTCGTTTGGATTTTTTGTTGTATATAATTGAAAATCCATATGGCTTTGCTAATGCTTTATTTGCTCCAAAGGGTTCCGGTTCAGAATTGGTATGGTCTTTATCAACTGCTTCTCCGTCCTCTCCGAAAGGCCCTGTATATATTATAGAGTTAATACGGTAAAAATTATGGACTCCATCTATTACGGACTCGTATTTTTCCAGATATTTAACCCTATAAACGCGTTTTTCTTTTTCCTGAACCTGATATTTCTCAATGCCATTCAAATAACCGTATAAGCAATCGCATAAGTTTATTTCGCTTGGAGGTATTTGCTTGTCTTGGGGTTTCTTTTTATTTGGATCAAGTTCTGTTTTAAAAAGATAAAGATTGAAAAAACATATGCTGATTTTTGCCATATATGTTACACCTCACGTAAAATATTTTCTACATAATACCACAAAAATAATCATATGTCAACAAAATTTGGAAACCAATTTAAAAAATGCTAAAAATGAAGAAAAATCAGCAAAGAATATCGCCTGACGGCCGTGAGGTGCCGAGCAGACGATTTTACATTCTTTGCATGATATAATAATACATCAGAAAATTGCCCCATACCCGCACCGATTTAAAGAATTTCTCCAAGCTCGGATGCAAGAGTTATCAGAAAATCGTGGCGTATTGTCTGACCTGTGCGCTCGCAGTTCAGTGTATCACAATATATCATAGGGGTGCTTCCGCAGACATTCTGCATAATAAAGCGCTGCTCGTGATCCGGAAATACCGCAAGTGCTCTGTCAACAGCAGCAACCCTCTTTCGCAGCAGAGCGGTATGCTTTTCAATCTGCTCCGTTACAGACTGAACGGGCTTGGATATCCCGCTGCCATGTACAGTGCAGTCAGGCGTGCTGTATATCCTGTCAAATTCGATGGACTTTATTCGGCGCTTGTTATCCTCATAACTGCGTGCCACGGAAAGCACACGCTTGTAAACCTCTTTGTCAAGATATTTTGGTATGTATGTCCTCATTGTTTGTCGCTCCTTTTAATTTTGTATTCATTCTGTTTCACCGTCCATTTTTGCATATCCTCCCAATTTCAATTTAAATGCCATTTTTAGGTACTTTGTGTTTTGGCGTGGAAATTACCCTGCCCGCATCCGTAAAGTCTCACACAGCTCATTTCTGTGGGCTTGCCGTTGATTTGGATTTTCTTTTTGTAGTTGGCTTTCATTTCTGAACGCCCTCCATATTCCTCAGCACCGTTTTTTCGGTAACATCTTCGCCACGTGCCGCAGAAACGATTTTAAGGGCTGTTTTAAACGCTTCGCTGACCTCGTTGGGTAATTTGACTGCCATTTTGCAAAGTGCCGTACAGAGCGTTTCTGTGGCTTTTACCACTTCCTGGTGATTTTTGCAAATCTCGGAGTATTTCAGATATTGAGCAAGGTCGTTCCTGTAATCCTTGTAGAATATGAGCTTCTGAGCCTTAGCATCTTCAAGAGATATTTCCTTATGGCTGAATTTGTTGTAAACACCGCAGAGCCGCTCAAAATATCTGTACTCTGCGGCTGGAAATTCGGAGTAATCTATGACTGTTCCGCTACACCCTGCCTTATAACAGTCATTCTCCAGCTTGTGAAAAACCTCGGGGTCAAAGAAATCGGGCAGATTTTTTACATAGGCTCTCGTATTATCGGCTTTCATTTTATCAGACCTTTCATTTTACGGTAGGTGTGGTAGTCAAAGCGTGCTGAACAATTTCATCAAGATCGAAGCTCGGCGCTGACCGCTTTTTTACATTGTCCTTCTGAAGCCAGTCCATAATGGTACTGTAATGATTTTCATACGGACGTTTGCCGCTATTTTCAAGATATCGGTCAATTCTTGCTATGTAATCCGAAATGACCTTTTGACCGTATTTCCCGCAAAGCTCCAAATATTCGGAGGGCTTAAGTCTGATGTGTTGTCCGTAGGTAGTTTCCGTCTCGTCTTCGGCGTTTTCAACACTACTTTCATTTACTTTACTTTTATTTACTTTACTTTCCTTTACTTTGTGGGGGTTATTCTCGAAAAAACTGTCATTATTCTCGGAAAAACTATTGTTATTCTCGGAATAATTTTCATCGGGGCGCACTTTAATAAAGCTTTGGGTCTCATTTTTTTCCAAAACCCAGAACTTTGCCTCGACCTGCACGGGATTTTTCAGAGCTCTCTGCTTGATAGCCTCTTGATATCTCCGCTGTATTCCCTTGGACGTCAGGATCTTGTCCGCCTTAAAAAGTGTGTCATCAAACAGTGACCGTTTAAGGAAGAAGCTCAACATCTGCCCTATTTTTTCATCTGTCATTCCCAGATCAGCGGAAATGACGTATCTGAAATCATCGTCACAAACGATGTAAAAACCATTTTTATAAATCGCACACAGTAAATAAAAATAAAGTAAAACTCCGTCCGAGCCGAAATGAGCACGGACGATCTTCAGCTTTGTATCGCTGAAGATGTCCACATCAGTCGGGAAATAGTCAAGTCCTTTTTTTACAGGTCTTGCCACTTATATCCCTCCATATCAGAACGGCAGCTCGCTGTCGCTGACTACTTCCTCAAAATCGCTCAGATCAGCAGCGGGAGCAGTCTGAGCAGGGCGCTGTGCTGTCTGTGCAGGTTTCGCAGCCGTTCCGCCGTTATCGTTTTTACTGCCGCAGAAGCTTACCTTGTCGGCATAAACTTCGGTAACATGGTGACGGACATCGGGATAGCGCTTGTCATCATAGGTTCTTGTGCGCAGCTGTCCCTCAACGGCTATCATGCTGCCCTTGCTGAAATATCTGCATATAAACTCCGCAGTCTGTCTCCATGCCACAACGTTGATGAAGTCTGACTGCCTTTCGCCGCTGCCGTCCGTAAAGTCACGCTGCACGGCAACGGTAACATTGCAGGAAGATACTCCGCTCTGGGTCTGTCTCAGCTCGGGGTCGGCAGTGAGCCGCCCCATGCCTATCCATTTATTTATCATCAGATGCACCTCCGAGAAGTTCGATTATTCTTGCCGCCGTTTCGGATTTATTGCAGAAAAGAAATTCCACGCCATATGAAATGTGGCACTGATAAATTTTTTCCTGCAGGACATGCCCCGTAACAGTGGAATATCTGCTGTTCCATTTGACCACATCGGGAATGGACTTTATGCCCTTGCCATGCTCACAAAGAACGATCATCTTTATGCCCGAGGAATACGCCCTGCGTACTTCCCGCCAGAATCTGCCCTTGTCCTGCGGATTGGTGAGGTTAGTCGCAAGCTCGTCAAGATTTTGCTTGCGGTCTATAACGAGCTTTTCATTCCCCTCGATCTGATAGTCTGCAACGTCCATTTTCCTGATATTGTAGTCAATGCCGTTTTTGTCAAAATACCGCAGGATATGGGCGTTTTTCTTCTCTCGGCTGTCACAGATTACCATTTCCGTCACCGCCCTTGAGCGCTGCTGTAAGGTCTGCGGCAGAGCTTTCCGCCTCGCCTCCGAACCATTCTGCGGCAGTGCTTTCCTTTGCCTTTACAGAATTGAAAATGCCGATAAAATCAACAAGTTCATCGGGTGTCATGCTGTCAACGGAATGCTTAAGCCGTCCTTCTATCTGCTCTTTGGTAACGCCCATTTTTTCAAAAGCAACTACCATATCACGGACACGGTCTGAAAGCGGCTTGCCGTTTCCTCCTGCAAGGGTCTTTCTGCACTCTTCTACCGCTGCTTCAACAAGATCATTGGGGAGTATTGCAAGGATACGGCTCCTGAGCCTGCGTGCGCCCATATTGGCGTTATTCTCGTAAATATCACGCTGAGAGGTCAGCACCTTTGCGGTCTTGTTGACCTCACGAATATGCGGATTTGTAAAGTTCTGGGTGCTTATTGTATTGGTCTGCATATCCCATGCATACGCCTGCATTTCGCTCTTGCCGTTATCCTGCGAAAGCTCTTTTATGCCGTAGTCGATATTTCCCCAGCAGCGGGCAAGCTCTTCCGCAAAGCGAATTGTAACGCCGCTGACGGTGCTCCCGCCTCTGCTGTACGAAAAGAAAGCTTTTTCTGCAATTCCTTTTCGCTGGCACAGCTTGATAACGTCAGCATAAGCCTTTACTTCATCACGGGGAAATCTCTTCGCAATAACAAGCTTTCCCTGTGCTTCTGCGATGGCACGGCTTGATTCTATCGCCACGGTTCCCTGATTGATATTATCAAGTCCTGCCGAAATTCCGTTGGCACCGAAATTCTGCGGCGCATTGTTCTGATATGTAACGGGTGCGTTTTCCATAATTATTCAAACTCCTTTGCAAGGTAGGCCGGCAGTCCCAGAACATTTATGTTATGGAATTTGCCGAGATAGCCGTACCAGTTATTGTTTATTTTACAGTCATGATAAATGCCCAATGCTTCCCTGAAAATATCATAACCGTACTGTCTGTAAATCTCGTCTGCCTGCATGATATTCACTGCGTAAGGCGGCGTTTTTTCAATAGCAATGAACACAAAGCTGCATTCACGGCCCGTTGCCTGTTTTACGCCTTCACAGTACATGGCAGCCTGGAGAGGATATCCATAGTCAATGGATTTTTTCATAAACTTGTCCGTTGCAGCATTCTCCGTGGTTTTCAGATCCACAACATATACAGCACCGCCTATTTCGGTAACACAATCCGCACGGCATTTGCAGCCCTCTCCCGTAAGATTATCAGTCCAGAAAAATGGCTTTTCAGGGTCTCCTGAAAGCAGCTGACGCACAAATGAATCGGACATCAGCTTATTTTTCATTTCCATGATCTGCTCCTGCCATTCACTGGGTATCAGCACCTTGTTTTTATTCAGTGCGATAAATTCGCTCCAGACCTCTTTTCCCGCTTTTGTCCGTCTGTCACAAGAAGGGGGAGCGGCAAAATTGTCATCATAAATTTCGGGCTGTAATATAGCCATATGGAACGCCTGTCCGAATATCAGCGCATTTGTCGGAGGCTGAGGATTTGAACGCAGATAATTGAATTTTTCGGGACCTTCCGATATCAGCTTCCAGAGTTCAGAGCGGCTTACAGATGGGTGAGAACGGTATTCCGATTCAGTCATCTTCCTCTGCGTCCTCCTCGTTCTCTATGTCGTTATCGTCCTCAGCGCCGTCATGCTCCGCATCGCTCAGATATCTGTCCTCGCAGCGCTGAAAAGCACGGCTGTTGCACAAAAAATCAGAAATTTCCATCTGTGATGTCCTCCGCCTTTTCTGCGGTGTCATGCTCACCCGCAAACGCCAGAATATCTTCACGGCTGAAATACTTCGACGCTTTTGTGTAGTTGATAATAGCGTCATACATTGACGCTTTGCGGATATATTCCGTAATCTGTTCAATAGCGATTTCCATTTTTATTCCTCCTCAAAAAGTGACATTTGTTCGTTGGTTTGGGAATTTACCCCCACTGTTCAGCCATGGCCTGTGCGATGCCTGGAAAGGTTTTGCTTCTGCACTTCGACCGTTCTTTTCCCGCTTTTCGTGTCTCTTCCCATGTTCGTGATTTTCCGTTGGAATATGTCCCAAACAGTTTTGCATTATTGGGCTTGTCACCGATATATGTTGCTTGCAGTTTGGGCAGTCCTTTGATCCACAGGCACGTTGCTTTGGTAACAAACTGTTCGGTATCTTTTTCTCCGCCTGAAAACATATATGGGTGTATGATCTGATCTGCCTTGCGGTACACTTTGCCCATACGCCCAATAGGATTTTCTACAGCAATCCTTGGCGCATCGGCTAATATGCACTGCATAAAAAACACTATTGCTTCTTCCCGATGTTCCATACGCTCAACGACCTTTTCGGCGGGTGTGCATTTTAAACTATAATGGCGTGTGGCAACGTTCGTCAGATATGTACACGGCGGATGCGATATAATCAAATCCCATTTGCCGTCTATACGGTGTGCAGTGCCATCCATTGTCACAAAATCAGCATTGCCGTTGATGATCGGCAGAACATCGCCCTTGATGTGCCATTCGGGGTGTCCGCCTGAACAATCCTGTATGTCTGCTGAATACGCTTCATGCCCTTTGGCTCGGAACGCCTTGCATACCGCTTGGCTTTCCTCGCAGGCTATTAAAACTTTCACTTGACAAATCCTCCTAAATGCCTTATAATAAGGCTGTCTTATTTATCTTTTTGCCGTGTACGGTTGCTGCCGTCACGGCTTTTTCTTTATTCATCATCATCGCTCCACTTGCAAGACGAATGTTTTCAATGTACTGGCACAGCGTGAAAATCGTTAATATAACGACAATGCCAACAGCTGAGACATGATAAGCTGCCTCAAATATTACTGCTATCACTTGCTTTCCTCCTTCCTTTTTTGGCAAAGTATCCATCGTCCGCAGTGTCGATGAGGTAATGGGGCGACTGTACATATCTGCCGTATGTCATGCCAAGCTCACCGGCTCTGCGGCATACCTCTTCGATGCTTGGGGTTTTGGAGCTTTTAGAAGCATCACACTTCTTCTTTGCCATAACATTTCACTCCTTGCAAACATCTGTGATAACCGCCTCGACCAGATCGTCAAGACTGTTTTCAGCGAAAATCCTGTCCCTTGCCTTAGATTCGGCAGTTTCTCTCGACCCAGCCGATACGCTGTACACATCGTTGAATGCGCCGCCCTTGAACCTGAGATGTACATATACGTTGTATGTGCTCATTACTTTACACCTGCCTTTTCCTTAGCTGCCTCGAGTAGCTTCTTGTCGATGATACGCTTGAGGCATTTTGCCATAATCTCAGGGCTTGGCTCGTTCACGAGTATGATCCTGCGTCCGCTTTCGGACATCATTTCTCTGGTGGGATAGTTCTTGTCCATGATTTTCTCCTTCCTGTCCTGATTTCGGGACAGATAATGTGCTATACTGAAAATGGAATTATGCCGACCGAGCAAAAAGCTGCTCAAACTGACAGTTGGGGAAGAACTCATTTTTTATTGTGAAAGCTTCCTCTACGGTAAACGAGCTTTTACCTGTGATCTTTGCTCTGAGGGTATCCCGTGTTATCCCGAGCCTCTTTGCAATGTCAACATAGTTAATATGCGCCTTTGCGATCTCGCCTATAAGATTGCTGTATTCCATGTGCTTTTCTCCTTTCATTTGAATAGCTCTATTATGCAAACGCATAATTTATGATTTAATTATATTATTCAACTGCATAAAAGTCAATAGTTTTTCTGTGATTTATTACGCATTTGAATAACTTTGTCGCTATGCACAAAAAATTATGCAGTTCTTTGTTTGTGGCAATGAAATTATACGCATTTGCATAAATTTGTTGACTTTTGTTTTCTTTGGTGATATACTTATGATAATTTAATAGGAGGCGTCAATTATGGCAATCGGAGCAAAGCTAAAACAAATACTGGAGGACAGAGGGCTGAAAGCAACAGACATAGCTGCGCAAACAGGACTGTCCGCTCAGACTATATACAGTCTGATCTCACGTGACAGCAACAAGGCGAGTATAGATAATCTTATAAAGATTTGCGGTGCTCTTGGAATTACAGTTGAAGAGCTAAATCAGTATGATCTGAAAACTAAAAGCAATGCTTTACTCAAAATATCAGTTACTGAACACGAGAATAAAGTAATTACAGCCTACCGTGATAAGCCTGAAATGCAGGGAGCTGTTGATAAGCTCCTTGAAATAGAGCCTGCACGCAGAAAAATTGATATATCCGCTTACAAGCAGAATATAGCTGCGGGAACGGGAGAAGAAGGATTTACACCTGAGAAATTCAAGGAGGTTGACGACTTTGCAAGACAAATCGCAGAACTCGAAGCCAATGAATCTGATTGATCTCTACCAGTTTGCAAAGGATAATGACATAAAGGTGGTAGAAACTATCTGCCCACAATGCAAAGCAATTTCCATGCTGTCACCGCAGGGAGAGTGCTACATAGGTATTGATTCAAAGTCAATGAACAGTGAGCGAGAGGAAAAGCAGTATCTTGCTCACGATATAGGGCATTGCATGAAGGGTGCATTTTATAACCCATATTCACCTTTTGACATTATTGAGAAGCAGGAGCATCGTGCAAATGCCGAAGCGATACATTACCTTATTCCCAAGCAGAAATTGATAAAAGCAATGAAAAGCGGTGAGACTGAGGTATGGCAGCTTTGTGAATACTTTGACGTCGATGTAAAGTATATAAAGCTTGCTTTTTGGGAGTATTTTGATAAAATAATTTAAACTTTTAAGTAAGGACGTGACATTATGAGATATTTTAATACTAAGACTGTAATAGCTGGGACACTTTCGGCTATATGTGTGTTGTCGTTTTCTTCATGCGGTTCCTCCAGTTCTTTGCAGAACAGCAGTGAAGTCACAACAACATCTGCTGCTACGACTGTAACAACCGTGGCAAGAATCGATGAACCTGACGGTAATGACGAGCCCTCAAAGTGGGCTGAGTATATTTCAGATTCTTATGTAAAAATAATCGACTACACTCAAACTGCATCTGAAAAAGAAGGAAAATACAATATAACCATATGCGCCTCTGCGGATCTGGCGACAAATCCCGAGCTTACAGTTAAAAATTTATTTAAGCAGTCCAAGCTTATTTTCAGGCAGTTTAAAAAGTGCGGGGCACTTGATGTGCTTTCTGTAAGCTTTGCTGATGAGAAGGATAACGACAAGCCTTATATGAGCTACGATATAAGCAGTGACACATTGAATGAGCAGGATTTTGATGACAGTAACTGGGACGAGTACTCTATTCCTAAAATTACAGAAAACTTCACGGCTGACGATACATTAGAAGACTATGTAAAATCCGAATCCGAACGGAAGGCAGATGATCTGGCTGATAGTTTCACGGATTATCTGTCAACCTTTTATCAAAGTGTTGAAGTGTCATATGATTATGATAAGGACTATTTTACAGCTTCCGCATTGGTTAAAAATGGAAACGAACTTTTGAATTCAGCAAATTCAGTTGATTGGAGCAACTTTGTTGACGGGGTTGTGCAAAAATATGAATCAATGCGTGATACTGTGCAGGCAAAGGGTCTGAACAGTAAACTAAAGATCTCATTGTACAGTGATTACGATAACAGCGAAATGGTCACGGTAAAAGGAAATATAATTACATATAACGCACGCAAAGATGAATACACCAGTTATCTCCCTCAAAACAATTCAGCTAAGCCCGCTTCAAGCTCTGAAAGTTCAGTTTCCACAGGCAAGAAGAATGCACTTAGAAAAGCTAATGAGTATTTGGATTATATGGCATTTTCTTACAGTGGATTGATAGATCAGCTGAAGTACGAGGGCTTCTCCGAGAGTGAGGCTGAATACGGTGCTGACAACTGCGGTGCGGACTGGAATGAGCAGGCAGAGAAGAAAGCTAAGGAATATCTTGATTTTATGGCGTTTTCTTATGACGGACTGGTTGAGCAGCTGGAATATGAAGGATTTACACACAGCCAAGCTGTACATGGAGCAGATTCTGTTTATTAAGGAATGTAGAGGACGTGACATTATGGCAATAAGGTTCAGAAAAAGCAAATCAAAAGGACCATTCAGATTTACTCTTGGAAAAAAGAGCTTCAGCTCTTCTGTGGGGGGAAAGACCTTTCGTGTCGGGTTGAGCTCAACCGGAAAAATGCGAGTAACTTCACGTATTCCCGGAACAGGAATATCATTTTCAACATCTTTCGGAGGTAAAAGCCGTTCAAAGAGAAAAGCCAGCCATAAATCGGCAGGAAATGCAGCATCAATGAATGTGCAGACACCTCCTCGTCCGGCTGCAAGGCTCAGAACATCCAATAGTGTTGCGGTTATCTTATTTGTTGTATTGATTATTTCTGTGCCTGCCGCAGGCGTGTCTCTCTCATGGAACGGAGATTTTTTGTCATGGTTTATCAAATTTATAATATACATATTTGCATTATATATGATAATCAATAATGTCAGCAAACTTAGGTCGCTGGTGCAAAAATGGTGGAACGACAATAAGCTTATCACAGGCGTTGTGATTGCAGCTTGTGTCGTGGGTATTGCTGTATTATCCGCTATTGGCGGCAGATGAGTATATTAGATAAGGACGTGATAACATGGCACGAAGAAGAGGAATAAAGATCGCCAAGGGTGTAAGGCTTAATTTTAATAAAACAGGTACAAGTCTGACAGTCAGAAGCAAGGGCTTGTTTGGGAAAACGCACAGCAGCACTATTCCGCTTACAAGCAGTCATAAGAGCTCATCATCAAGAGCCGGAACATCGTATTCACGCCCAGGCTCATCAGGAAGCAGGTCTGCCCAGCCTGTCGGACGATATGATTTCAAAATACTTGAAAACGGTGATGTTGAGTTTTTTGATTCCATGGGGCAGAAAATATACGATGATTCTCTTATACGGAAGATAAAGAGTACCGAGCAATTCAAGGAGAAGAAGCGTGCTGTAATGGAGCAGCGGAAAGAGGAAAAACGTTATCAGCAGAACGCTCTTTTCTCAGAGATACAAAGCGGAACAGATGAAATGATAAACATTCACCGTATGTCCGCAAAGGTCGTTTCAGCAGATGACTGCAATGCTGCAATAGAGCATATCCAGCCAAGAAAATATCAGCCTGCGGAATTTTCTGCGCCCAAGCCGATGAGAGATCATATTGAAACGGTTCTGTATCGTGAAGCCGAGCAGAATGTAAAGGTGCCTTTCTGGAAAAAGAAAAAGGCTCTGGAAGAGTATGTTTCTTCAAGAGCCGATGCCCGATATTCAGAGGCTGTTGAAAAGTACGAGAGCGAAAAAACAGAATTTGAACGAATCGAGAATATAAAAGCAGAAAAAGCCAATGCACAGAACGAGATTGAAGCTGAGCTGAGGCGAAGCGAGATAAGGGCTTTGATGAACAGTGACAGCGAATACATAGAGCAAAAAACGCAGGAGTGGCTTGAAAGTGTTACATTGACGGTTGATTTTTCGGTCGATTTTGAGTATTGCGCTGACAACAGAACTATGTGTCTTGATCTTCATCTTCCACCGGTAAATGATATTCCTGCCACAAAAGCAGCACGGCTTGCAAATGGCACAGTAAAGGAGAAAAACAAGACCCAGAAGGAGATAAAGCAGGAATACATACTATGTGTTTTCGGGCTGGCAGTATTTGTTTCAAGCAATATTTTCAATGTCAGCACTGCAATAGAGCAGATAGTTGCCTCTGGCTATTCTCAGCACAGAGATGACAAGACAGGAAACATTATAGATGACTGCATATACTCGTTAAAATTTGTGCGGTCTGTTTTTGAAAACACTGACCTGACTGCCGTGGATCCTCAGCAGTTCTGCCTATCATGTGAAAGCAGGACAAATATCACTGCTTCGCTGATTATGAAGCCTGTGGAGCCGTTTGACAGTAGTGTCATATCAAATAATCAATAGACAAAGAAATGAAGAAAGGTGTGGCATTATGGGTATTTTTAGTAAACTTGTTTCAAAGGTAAAGTCTGAATCCAATGTAGATATCGCATTACAGCTCTTTGAATCACAGGGGATAGGCGGAACAATAGGTACAAGGGCTAAGGCGATTATTAGCGATTGTCAAAGTCGCCAAGATGTTCTATTAAGAGCCATTGAATTGTGCGGTCCAAACCCTATTGATGCTAAAAGCCTGTATGTTGTTTCTCACTGTTATGTGTGGTTAGGGGCAAAATACAGACCGCAGGCTATAGAATATCTTGAAAAGTATATTGCTGCAGGAGCGTCATGGTCCGGAACACCCAGAGACTTTATTGATATGGGCGGATATTCGGTAGATCAGCTGTCCAGCAATAGGGCTTCTGTTTATCATTATCTTGGAAAAGCCTATGAGGGCGAATATATGTTTGAAAAAGCTGAGAATGCGTATAGAGAGGCTGAATCTCTTTGTCCTGATTTTGCAACATATTCAGTTTGCGTTGCAAACACTTTTGTAAAACGTAATGATTTGGAAAGAGCAAAGGCTTACTTAAATAGCAAAAAGCAAACGATATATTATAAGAATAATGTTGATGATTATAAAACATTATTAAATGCTGCGTTAAACGACATAAATTCAAAGATTGAAAAGGGCTATGTATATAAGCCCAGAGGAAAGAGTAGGAAATAAAAAATCCCCGCCCGGCGCTGGAACACCGAACGGGGAAGAAGCTGTGATACAATCACAACCTTAGACAAGTTTATTGTATCATAGCTCCCTGAAAATGTCAAGGAGTGATTTAAATTTGAAAACCGCCGTAATATACGCCCGGTATTCGTCCGACAAGCAGACGGAGCAGTCCATTGAAGGACAGCTCTACGACTGCTACAACTACGCCAAGCAGCACGGCATAACAGTCGTGCGGGAATACATAGACCGAGCCATGACGGGCAAGAACGATGACCGCCCTGCGTTTCAGCAGATGCTTCACGATAGTGCGCAGCATAAGTGGGACAGCGTTCTTGTGTGGAAACTTGACCGCTTCGCCAGAAACACCATAGACAGTGCCGTAAACCGCCAGATCTTAGCCAAAAACGGCGTGCGTCTCCTGTCCGTCATGGAGAGCTTCGGGGACGATGCCAGCGGTCAGATGATGACCCACATAATTGAGGCTATAAATGAATATTATAGCGCCGACCTCAGAGAAAAAACTATCCGAGGAATGCGGCAGTCGGCAATGAAGGCTCAGACCACAGGGCATATCCCGCTGGGTTACAAGGTCGTTGACAAGAAACTGGTCATTGATGATGAGACCCGAATTATACCCGAAACTGTGTTCAGGATGTATGCAGAGGGGGAGAGGCTCACCGACATAGCCGAGCATCTGAACGCCCAGGGCTATCGCAACCGCCGAGGCAGACCGTTTACCCCAAACAGTTTTTACAATATGCTGGCTAATGAAAAATACATAGGCATTTACAAATACGATGATATTGTGATCGAGGGAGGAATACCGCAGATGATACCCAATGAAGTTTTTGAGGCTGTAAGAGAAAAGCTGATAACCAACCGCAAGAGAGCCGCCAAGAACACCGCCAAAGCCGACTATTATTTGTCGGGCAAATTATACTGCGGTCACTGCGGAGAGCCTATGAGCGGGCTGTCAGGCACAGGACGCAACGGGGTCAAGCACTATTATTACCGCTGTAACGGCGTGCAGAAAAAGTCAGGCTGCCACAAGAAGCTGGAAAAAAAATATTTGATAGAGGACGAGGTGTGCAGAGCAGCACGGTCAGCGTTTGAGCAGATGGACAAGGCGGAGACCGCCGAGACCATTTATCAGATGTATTTGCAGACGGTCCGAAATGAGTATGCGCCCGCCGAACTGGAAAAGGAGCTGACCGAATGCACTAAGCAGGCTGAGAACGTTGTGAACGCCATAGCTCAGACAGGCGGAAATCAGCTGCTTTATGATAAGGTCAGGGAGCTGGAAGAGCGCAAGGAGCAACTCGGCTCCGCCCTCCGATTGTCTCAGGCAATGACAGACAACGTCCCCTCTGTGGAGCAGATTACCGTGTTTATAGATGATATCCTTGCAACCGACATCAACACCACCGAGGGCAAGAAAGCTATCGCCGACATCATGATATCAAAGGTGTATGTTTACGACGACAAGCTCACGGTCATTTTCAAGGACAAGGACGGCAAAAGCGTTGATATACCGCTATCAGCCGTGTCAGATAGCTCCTCAGCGGATTGTGCTCCCTCTGCGCTGGGGAGCCACACTGGACAAAGGCGAACCACTTAAAAAGTTCGCCTTTGTTTATTTTTTATCCCGGAAAACCCGTATTTGGAATCATACTTAATCGTGATTGATATTATTGCCCATAGCTTAAAAAAGCTATGGGCTTTTTTTATTTTCGGCATTCAAGGCACTATTTCGGCATTCAGGGCATTAGTCTTGAAATATCCTGACGTTTATTGTAATATAAACGTACAAACATTCTGCTAGGAGGGAGATTTTAATGCCACATATAAATAAGCAAATGGCTTCTTTCTTTTTGACTACAAAGTGCAATCTTCGATGTGTATATTGTTATAATAGTAAAGAAAGAATGAGCTATAAGCAACAATCGCTTCCTTTAGAGATTGCAAAAGCTGGAGTAGACTATTTTTTTGCTAATAACTCTAGTAGACATATAAGATTTTATGGACCTGGCGAGCCAACACAAGAATTTGAACTAATGAAGTCTATAGTTGATTACGCTTATGAAAAAGCAGGAAATACGCTTTCAACTGAATTACAAACAAATGGATGTTTTAATAATACAGTTCGTAATTGGATTCTAAATAACATTAACATTGTGTGGGTATCGTTTGACGGTGAGCCTGAAGTTCAGAATGCTAATCGTCCATGTGCTAATGGTAAGCCTTCTTCACTTATTATTGAGGACAATGTGAAATGGTTAATATCCCATTCAAATGATAAAAATATTATGGTTGGTGCTAGGGTAACAATAACTGATTTAAATGTTGATAGACAAATACCAATGATAGAATATTTTAAAAGTCTTGGAATACATCATATATGGTCTGATCCTTTATTTCCAGCTGTAGATAAAGTTCCTGTGTGTATGGATGTTGAAAAAATCAAGGATTATCATTTTGATATGGATAAGTATGTCGATACCTATATAGACGCTTATCATTATGCAAAAGAGAATGACATGTTTTACGGCAGTTTTTTAACATGTAATTTTGATGGCGTATGTAGTCAACACTGTCGTGCATGCACACCAGTTCCACACTTTACTACTGATGGGTATATATCCGCTTGTGATTTAGTGACGATAGGTGAAAAGGCAGAGCACATGGAATGTTTTGTCTATGGAAAATGGAATTCAGATACAAAATCGTTTGATATAGATAATAATAAAATTGAATTATTGCAAACTCGAAGTGTGAATAATATGGAGCATTGCAAAAAATGCTCTGTGCGTAATCACTGCGGAGGATATTGTTTAGGTGAAGTGCAAAACGAAACAGGAAATTTGTTTGGTCAGAAACCAAATACATGTAGAGCTATTAAGAGACTTGCAGAAAGCATAGGTTATTCAGATGAGCCATATGCTTTTATGCACCCATAAATTTATAATTTTAGGAGGTATTTAGAATGAATGCAGTAGTAATCGGAGCAGCAAAACCGGGGTATGCAGAAGCGATAACAAGAAAATTAATAAAAAATGGTTTCAAGGTTATCGGAACGTATGATACTGAGTTTGAGGAAAATGCGACGAAATTATCTAAAGAGTTTTCTTCAGAAAAATTAACACTCAAATCACTTGATCTTTCCTCTAGAAATGATTTGAAATCGTTTGTTGATGATATTGTTGATCCTATTGATGCTTTTGTATTTGCTCAATTCTATTTTGATATGGAAAATCCAGATGATTTTAATCATGAGATATGGGATAAGAGTATTGCAATTAATCTTACAGCGCCTAATTATCTTATTCATGAATTGAAGAACAAAATGAATGCAGGTAGTTCGATTGTAATTTTGACAAGTACAGAAGGTTTTAGAGGTTCATATGGAGCTTCGGCATATGCGGCAACTAAGGCGGCGATTCATAATTTGGTTAAGACCTTAGCTAATAATTTGGGTAAACGCGGAATACGTATTAATGCACTTCCTGCTGGCTGGATTGGTGGCGAAATGGATACGGATGAGATTTTTAATAAATCTAGAAGTATGACACCATTAGGTCGTTTAGGAACTGATGAGGAAATAGCAAATGTTACATGCTTCTTGCTATCAAAAGAGTCTAGCTTTGTAAATGGAACTACTATTGTTGCTGATGGTGGTTATCTTTGTTCTGATCCTCTTTCAAAATATGAATTTGAAGATACATTTGGACGTTGAACACCAGTAAGCATATATAAGGATGTGAATGCAAATGAAGAATAAGTGGACTTTTATAGATATCCTTGTATTATGTTTAGAAATTGCAATTCCCATTATATCAATCGTAATCACTTGTGCTGTGCCTCAAGGCAGAGCATTGGATTCTGATATAAAACTTGCTATCATTGGTGGTGGTATTTCTATCCCAATTGTTTTGCTCCAAATTTCAGTTACTGTGGGACAAAATAGTAATGATAGATGCAATGATGAAACCAAAACAGCGGTAATGCACTTGTCTGAACAGCTGAATCATATAAGTCCAATACTTGAAAAAGTTTTTTTATCACAAAATGACCGTATAAAAAGGTTTGTTTATAGGAGAATGGAAGAGGTAACTAAAACTATAAACGCTGCTTTAAGCAATAATAATTCTGGGGAACTTCGTCCTAGTGAATATTATGAGGAATTATTGTACTTGGCTGACATGATTATTCGTGATAGAGATGAACATAAGAAGAAGTTTACTGGAGAAATTTGGGCTATGACAAGTTTCGCTGAAGATGAATGGATTGCAGATGAAGGATATGAGAGATTATGGACAGAAAAACTTAAAAGCATTTGCGACAAAGGTATAAAAACTCGTAGACTTTGTATAGTCCCTGATACAGTATATAATATTATTTCAGATAGTGTATTTACAGCTCCACAGCAAAATGCCAATAATTCTTTTTGGGGATTTATAAGTCTGCTGGAAATGTATTATAGCAATTCTGTAAGGATAGATTTACAATATAAGTGCAACACATGGAAAAAATAATGACACATAAAGCAACTCGTGTTATAATGGGAGTAACCACACAACCATAAAC
>NZ_JAOQKB010000018.1:0-40951 GCF_025567215.1 Huintestinicola butyrica | reverse complement strand
GCGTATTTCTCAATATACCTGTTCCCAATACAGCAAAGTCCCAGTTGGAAAGCTCTGCAAGACCCAGCACCGTATCAATGAAGAGGTGGTACTGTCCCTTGTTTCCGAAATGCTCAAAGCTATTGCCGAGTATGCCAAGCATGACCGAGCCGAGTTTGTCCGAGTGGTGCAGGAAGCGCAGTCCAGCCAGCAGACGGCAGAGGTCAAGAAACAGCGGACACGCCTTGCCACCGCAAAGCAGAGAGTTTCCGAGCTGGAAGTCCTGCTCTGCAAAATCTATGAGGACAACATTTTAGGAAAGCTGTCCGACAGCAGATACGCCACTCTGGACGCTCAATACGCAAAGGAGCAAGCCGAGCTTACCGATGAAATCTCTGCTCTGGAAAAGGCTATCAGGAGTTATGAAAAGCACGAAAAGGACGCTGACCGTTTTATCGCTCTGATTGACAAATACGAGAACTTCGACAAGCTGACCATTGCCATGCTCAACGAGTTTATCGAGAAAATCCTTGTGCATGAGCGTGACCGCAAAGGCAGTATACAGACCACACAGGAGGTCGAGATTTACTTCAATTTTGTTGGGCGATTCGTTCCACCGGCGTTTGGAGAAGCGGAGCTTACCCCGGAGGAATTAGAGGAAATCCGCAAGCGTGAGGAACGCAAGGACAGGCTTCATCAGAACTACTTGAAGCGGAAAGCCAGCGGAGCGCAGAAGCGATACGAGGACAAAATCAAGGGGAGAAAAAAGGCAGAAATCGAAGCCAAGAAAGCCGCTATTCGTGCGGAGGATATTGCAAAGGGAGTGTTCGTCCCTGTCAGCAGTTTACCGCAGAGAGAGCCGATGAAAGGAGTACAAACAGCATGAATATCACTTATACACAGAACGGCGATTATCTTATCCCGAACATCGTTATCCGCAAGACCAAGCCCCTCGGACACTACGGCAGACTTCGCAAGGCGTATCTGGAAATGCACCGTCCGATACTGTTCAATGAGCTGGTGCTATCCGACAAGCTCTTTGAGCATTGCGCCGAGATTGACGAAGCGGCACGAAACCGCATGGAGCTGATCGTGCGGTCACTGGCAGAGCAAAACGGCGTGACCGAGCAACTAAAAGCCAAAAACCAAATGGAATGGGTGCGGCAGATGAACGCTTGCAAGGCACAGGCAGAGGAGATTGTGAAAGCGGAATTGATTTATGATTGAGCGAGGAAGTCCGGGCAGAAAACTGTTCGGACTTTTCTCATGTAGTCCAAAGTTGCGGTAGAATTGTTCACGAGTTTTATGGTACAATTTATGCGAATAAAGAAAACGGAAAATTAGAATCTAACAAGAGAATGTGGTTGTATGAAAAAATCCATATTAGTATTTTGGGCAATCGTGTGTCTGTTACCTATTCAAAGGAGGTTTAAGAATTTCAAATGAAACATATAAGAAATATATTGCTGTTGATTACGATTATTTTTGCTTTTGTTATGCAAGCTGAAGTATATCAAAATATGCTCTGGAACTTTAATGGTGCTTATTATTTATCGTCCAGATACACAACTACTAATGACGATATGGATTCATTTTTAGCCAATGCAGAAGATACAGCTGAGAAGCATGGTGTTCATATTTTTTCGACTTTTAATCAGAGAGTTTCTAATTATCAGACAAGACTTTATATTTATGGTGATGATACCGTTGTTCGGGATAGTCTTAAAAGCACAATGGATATTGAGGAAAAAACATATACGGCTTTGATAGGTGGAATCACCGTAATAGAATTTGAAGATTTTAGAGAAGCAAAAAACACAGGCAATGGACAGGAAATAATGGTCAGCTATATCGGTGATGATGATGACATTATTGCCACATATCAAGATTTGGCAAAAGAATATTCTATATCGCAGCCAGAGTTTTGGCAATCAACCGAAACTGATATGATGTTCATTGTTTGGGGCCTGGTTGCCATATTGATGATTGTACTTAATATGATTGAGGTGATACGCAGGCAAAAGGAAGTAGTTGTACGAGCTTCTCTGGGCGAAAATGCTGCTGTGATTGCTCTAAAAGCTGTAGTGGCTGATATGATTTCATATGCTGCATTATTCGTCTTAGCAAAGTTGCTTGTTTCTCAATTTATATCGGGAGCGTATGAAGATCATCTCATTTTGGCAGTGTATTGTGCCGGAGCAGTTCTTTCCGTAATTCCTTATGCTGCTTTTGTCCGCTTTGATGTAAAAAAAGCCTTTGCCAATGCTTCAGATAAAAAAGGTATGTTTTATCTTCTGAACGGTCTTAAAGTATTTGCTACTGCTATGACAATTTTTACAATAACTACAAATCTCAGTAGCATTCAAGGTAATTTACTTACAAACACTACTCTTTTAGAAAATCATTATAATGATTATTATTTTGGAGTTATGCAGATTGAACCTCCTTTTGAAGAAAATGAGGAGGAATCCAAAGAGAGCAAATTTTGGAATGACCTTTACGAAAATGAATACAACACGATAAATCCGGTGGTCTGCATAGGCAGCCGGATAAGCGATACGGATAATTATATTTTTGTAAATCATAATGCCAGAGATATGCTACAAGGGTTTTCTGATATGCTTACTGAAGATGATGAAAAAGAGGATATCGTGGTCTTCGTGCCAAAGGGAAGAAATGCGGAATCATACAAAGATATCGCAAAAGAGGAAATTGGCTCTCTTACCCAAAATGCAGAAGAACTGCGTGTTGTTTATAAAGAATATTCTGGCAGAGAACAATTTTATTATCTCAATTCGAACAGAGAAGAGGCTATTGACGGATTGTCAAGAGTAACAAATCCGATTGTGATTTATCAGGCAAATGAGGCTGTTGCTTTAAATGGAAGTTATATCGAAACAGGAACATATAATGGTGAGGTAATCTACGGATGCGATGAAAGCACAATTCGCAGTGTTGCGAAAAAATATTCAGAACAGCTTGGTTCACACTATTTTATGCTGACGAATGTCGGAGAGGATTACATTTATAGTCATAGTTTCCTCGTGAAACTGATTGGCTTTATAAGCTCTCTTTGCGTATTAGTATTGCTGTTAGATATCGCTATCATCATATCTGAAGTGAAAATGGAATTTAGACTTAATGCGATGGAAATCTCCCTCAAAAAGGTTTTGGGCTATCGCTTTTATGAAAGGCACAAAAGATTTATTTCCGTTAATCTCTTAGAAAATATAGCCGTTGTGATATTGATTTGCATTGTTTCAATTTTTATATCTAACGCAAGTGTCGGGATTGCTTTACTGATTGGAGCGTTGCTCACCATTATTGAAATGGCAATCATTTTCACAAATATTATGTGGGTTGAAAAAACAAATATCTCAAAGTCATTGAAGGGAGGATGTTTATGATTATAATTCGTGGCTTAAATAAAGCATTTGGAGAGAAAATAATTTTCTCTAACTTTAATTTAGAAATTCCGGATGGAAGTTTTGTAGTAATCAGCGGCGATAGCGGCAGTGGAAAAAGCACTTTACTCAATATGATTGGTGGTATCGAAAAACCGGATAGCGGCAGTATCATAATCGAAGGGCTGAATATTACCCGGCTTAAAAATAAAAACAGTTTTTTTGCGGATACAGTGGGGTTTCTTTTTCAGAATTTTGCACTGCTTGAAAATAAGACAGTTAAAGAAAATTTAAGTTTGATTAAAAAATCAAGCCGAACTAAAGTATCACTTAAAGAAGCTCTTAATCGTGTGGGGTTATCAAAGGAAGTTAACAAAAAAGTTTATCAGCTTTCCGGTGGTGAACAACAGAGAGTTGCTTTAGCTCGTCTTATGATGAAAAAATGTTCTGTTGTTTTGGCAGATGAACCTACTGGCTCACTTGACAAGAAAAATAGAGATATTGTTATGAGGTTATTGCACGAACTCAATGAAGAAGGTAAAACGGTTATCATTGTTACCCACGATCAGGGTATTATTGAAGATGAACCTTATGTTGTGAAAATCTGAGAGTACCTCTTAGAAATGTCTTGATCTACATTTTATATAATTTGGGTCAGAAGAAAATCCCTTTAGGAACTAAAGGGCGCACTTCTATACTCTCTGTCGAGAGTAGTGCGTCCTGCGGAGCTTCATTCCCAGTCAGCAGAAGAAAACTGCTCGACCGTGAATGTTTCGTCACTTCGTTCCGTCAAGGTGGCTACACCCCCCTTGCGCCGCTAATGCGGCTATCCCCTGTGGACTTGCCGTCCGCAAACAGCATAAAATGCTGTTCGCCGCCAGCAAGTTTGAAAGCGACTAAAATGAATTTTATGGAACAAACAAATCGGGATTTTGGGAGCAGGAGAAATCGAGATTGGAGGATAAATTGGTGAACAAGATTTTCAAATTTCTTATTCGATTTTTGATAGAAGTGATAGTTATGACAGTTTTGATTGTTGGAATCAACATATTTATGAATGGTATGTATCTTTGGGGATTGCCCCGCATAAATGATATTCAGTCTGTAAATATCACGTATCCGAGTGTCACGGATGATGTTAAAGAAATTTCGAGCCGTGAGAATATTGAGTTAGCCTTAAAGCTAACGGGATTTCTGAAATATGATTTATTTGGGGAAGTGAATAGCGAAGAAGAACCTGCTATTACAATTACTTATTTTCTTAAAGATGGAACAAGCAAAACCATCTCCGCTAATAACACTACTGTCTGGTGGAACAATAAAATTCATGTAATCAAGGACAAGGAAATGTTTATCAACCTAACAGAGGGAATTTTCTTTCTGGAAGATTTACAAACAAAGTAAATCAATTCCAATTTGTCTAACTGAACACAAAAACCGAATACTGAAAATCAGACCGTTGACTGGTCGCAATGTGCGAAAAGTTGACGGTCTTTTTTTATCCCAAAAATCAAAAAAGGAGGTCAATCACAATGACAAAACCGAAAACCCTTGAACAGCTCCGAACCGAAAAGGAACGAGCCGAGACGCAGCTTGCACAGGAACAGCACAAGTTGGAGCGTCTGGAGAATAGAAAGAAGTATCTGAAGAAAGGTGAACGCACCAAGCGCACCCACCGCCTTTGCAATCTGGGCGGCACGATTGAGAGCCTTGCCCCGGAGGTCAAAGATCTCACACGCACCGAAATGACAGAGCTGATGGAACACATCTTTTCCCTGTCCGAAGTCCAGCGAGCCGTTCGTCACATGGCGATTACCCATATCAGCCAAGCAAACAGAGAAAAGGAGTTGAAAGCCGATGGCACTATTTCATCTGAGCGTCACGCAGACTAAGCGAAGCGCAGGACAGTCCGCTATTGCTTCTGCCGCCTACCGTGCCGGGGAGCGATTGTATAGCGAGTATTACGGCGAATACAGCGACTACACCCGCAAGGGCGGCGTGATCTGCTCCGATATTCTCCTGCCGTCCCATGCACCGCCAGAATACGCAGACCGCCAGACCCTATGGAACGCCGTGGAAAAAGCCGAGCGTGGAAAGAACGCCCAGCTTGCATACAGCTTTGACATTGCCTTGCAGAATGAATTTTCCCTTGAGGAAAACATCGCTCTTGCAAGGCAATTTTTGTTGGAGAACTTTGTGAGCCGGGGCATGGTGGTTGACTTCGCCGTACACCAGCCAGACCGGGAGGACGGCGGCATACCAAACCCGCATTTTCATGTGCTTTGCCCCATCCGCCCCATCGAGCAGAACGGCAAATGGGGGCTAAAGCAACGCCGGGTGTATGAGCTGGACGAGGACGGCAACCGTATTCGAGACGCAAACGGAAAGTTTGTGTTCAACGCCGTTCCCACTACCGACTGGGGCAGTCCCGAAACGCTGGAACATTGGCGTGAAGCATGGGCGGAGATGTGCAACGCCAAGTTTGCGGAGAAAGGTCTGGATGTTCGTATCGACCACCGCAGCTATGAACGGCAAGGCGTGGATTTACTTCCCACTATCCATGAAGGCGCAACCGTCCGGGCAATGGAGAAGAAAGGTATCCGCACCGAGAAAGGCGAGTTCAACCGCTGGATCAAAGCCACCAACGCCGTGATCCGGGACATCAAGAAGAAAATCGCTCTCCTGTTTGATTGGATTGCCGAAGCAAAAGCGGAGCTTGCCAAGCCGCAGGCACCCAACCTTGTTTCTCTGCTGAACGCCTACTACACCCAGCGCAGAGCCGGGGCGTATTCCCAGAAAGGCAAAATCAGCAACCTAAAGGAGATGAACGAGACTTTCAATTATCTCCGGGCAAACGGCATTTACAACCTTGAAGATTTGGAAAGCCGTGTCAATGAACACAGCTCCACCACAGAGAGCTTGAAGAAAACGCTGGACGGGCAGACCGCACGAATGAAAGAAATCAAGCAGCTCTATGACAGCTCCGCTGCTTTCCAGAACTTGAAGCCTGTCTATGACGGCTTGCAGAAAATCAAGTTTGAGAAGCCCAGAGCCAAGTACAAGGCAGAGCATGAAGCGGAACTGATACAGTTCTACGCCGCCAGACGAAAGCTGACCGGGGAGTTCCCGGACGGCAAGGTGGATATGAAAAAGCTGTCCGACGAGTATGACGAGCTGGAACAGGCGCACGAAACCACCTATGGCGAGTTTAAGGCTGTCAGAGACGATTTACACCGCCTTTGGAAGGTCAAGTCATGTGTAGATACTGCCGCCCGATTTAACGAGCGCACAGAGGAACAAAAGCTCCAAAATCGACCCCAAACACGACACAAAAAGGAGGAACTATCCCGATGAATTACACCCAAGCACAGATTGACCGAGCAAACGCCGTCAGTCTGGAAGATTTTCTCCGTACACAGGGAGAGACGCTTATCAAAAGCGGACGGGAATACCGCTGGAAAGAACATGACAGCCTGACCGTCCGGGGAAACAAATGGTTTCGCCACAGCCAGAGCAAGGGCGGCTATCCCATTGATTTTGTCATGGAGTTTTACGGCAAGTCCTTTCCCGAAGCAGTCCAGCTCTTAACCGGCGAAAGCGCCGAGGGACAGAGCGAAGCCAGCACAGCACCGCCCACAGCGTTTCACTTGCCCTTGCACAACAGAACAGCCGACAGAGCAATTCAATATCTTTGCGAAAGCCGAGGTCTCAACAAAACGCTTGTTGAGGCTTTTCTTCTTTCCGGGGATATTTACGAGGACGCAAAGCGGCACAATGTTGTGTTTGTCGGCAGAGACCGAAGCGGTACGCCGAGATACGCCCATGTGCGAGGAACGGCAGACCCATTCAGACAGGACATTGCCGGGTCTGACAAATCCTATCCGTTCCACTATGAGGGAAACGGCAACCAGCTCTTTGTCTTTGAAGCACCGATTGACCTTTTGTCCTTTATCTGCCTTTATCCGCAGGACTGGCAGACAAGGAGCTACCTTGCCCTGGGCGGCGTTTCAGGCAAAGCCCTTGACCGTTTTCTTTCTGAACGCAAGGACACCCGAAAAGTGTTCCTCTGCCTTGACAGCGACACCGCAGGAAGCGAAGCCTGTACCCGACTGGCACAGTCCATTCCCGGCGAGATCGCCGTCATTCGCCTTGTCCCGGCAAGGAAAGACTGGAACGATGTTCTCCGTCAGCAAGGGGACATTCCCAGCCGCAAATTCATAGCCGAGACAATCACGCTGCGAGAGCTGCCCACCGCCCAGCCTGTTCCCATGCTCCGCATGGCAGATGTGGAGCTGACGAGCGTGGATTGGCTATGGTTTCCCTATATCCCCTTTGGAAAGCTGACGATTATACAGGGCAACCCCGGCGAGGGCAAGACCTACTTTGCCATGCGTCTTGCGGCGGCTTGTACCAACCGAAAGCCTTTACCCGGTATGGAGACCCTTGAGCCTTTCAACATCATCTACCAGACCGCAGAGGACGGTCTGGGCGATACCGTCAAGCCCCGACTGATGGAAGCGGAAGCAGACCTTGAAAGAGTGCTTGTCATTGACGATAGGGACACACCGCTGACCCTTGCCGATGAGCGCATAGCAAGGGCAATCCGGGAAAACAACGCAAGGCTGGTTATCATTGACCCGGTGCAGGCGTTTCTGGGCGCAGATGTGGACATGAACCGGGCAAATGAAGTCCGTCCCATTTTCCGCAGTCTGGGAGATATTGCACAGGCTACTGGGTGCGCTATCGTGCTGATAGGACACCTGAACAAAGCCGCAGGAACACAAAGCACTTACAGGGGCTTAGGGTCTATCGACATTACGGCGGCAGTCCGCAGTCTGCTCTTTATCGGCAAGCTGAAGGACAGCCCCACAACGAGGGTGCTTATCCATGAGAAAAGCTCCCTTGCGCCGCCCGGACAGTCCCTTGCCTTTTCTCTGGGAGACGAGAAAGGCTTTGAATGGATAGGAGCTTATGACATTACCGCTGACGAGCTTCTTGCCGGGGCAGACAACACCAAGACCGAGAGCAAGACCGCACAAGCGCAAATGCTCATTCTGGAACTGCTTGCGGACGGAAAGCGTATGCCGAGCGCAGAGCTGGAAAAGGCAGTCAATGAGCGTGGGATTTCCTCACGCACCATGAGAACGGCAAAGAGCCGTATCGGGGACAGACTTGTGACCGAGAAAGACGGCACAGCATGGGTCTGCTATCTCCGAGACTGACAACAGGAACACGGCAAGCGTGGCAAAGACGGCAAGGGTTTTATAGATACCTTAATGTTGCCGCCTTGCCTTGTTCCCTCATACTGACACCGCCCGATGATGAAAAGTCACCGGGCATTTTTTATTTACAGGAGGATTTTGAATGAACAATACCGCAACCAACAGTACCCCTTGCCCGACTGTGAGAAAGCAGATCGGCAAGACAACCTATATCGTCCGTGTGCATTTCAGCGAGACCGCCAAGGAGACAATGGAGGACAAAATCAAGCGTCTGCTCCGTGAGGAAGTCCGCAAAATGTGACTTCTTTTTGAATTTGATGAAAAAGTCCTTGACTTTTCGTCTCTGGTAAAACAGCAAAGTCTATTTTGATTTCTTGTTCAACACGGTTAGCACCGTTTGCAATAGATGAGGTATTAGAGATAACCAGATATGACGAATTAGGCTTAGACAAACTTGGTGATGAGCTGTCTGCTTTATTTGTCATTATCTCTGATACCGATGCTACATTTAACTTCTTAGTAGCAATTATGTATTCACAGCTTTTCAACTTGCTCTGTACTCGTGCAGATACGAATGACGGTGGCAAATTGAAATACCATGTTCGCTGCTTGCTTGATGAGTTTGCGAACATTGGAGAAATACCACAGTTTGAAAAGTTGATAGCTACTATCCGAAGTCGTGAAATATCTGCAAGTATCATTCTTCAGGCTAAATCACAGCTAAAGGCGATTTACAAGGATAATGCTGACACGATTGAGGGTAACTGTGACACTACGCTATTTCTTGGTGGCAAAGAGAAGTCAACGTTGAAAGAAATTTCTGAGAGTTTGGGAAAAGAAACGATTGATTCGTATAACACTTCTCAAAATCGAGGACAGAGCGAGAGTTACGGAACTAACTATCAAAAACTAGGAAAGGAGTTGAAGTCACAAGACGAATTAGCAGTCATGGACGGCGGTAAATGTATCTTACAACTTCGAGGAGTACGCCCATTCTTTTCAGATAAGTATGATATTACAAAGCACCCCAACTACAAATATCTATTGGACGATAACCCCAATATGAAATTTGACATCGCCGATTACGTGGCAAAAAGAAGTAAACATAGAATGGAAACCCCACCAGACAAGGTTGCTATAGAATATGCTTGCTGAATAATGGGTTGTCTGGTAATTGCAATATAGAGATTTCGTACATATGGTTCGTTTTTTCGAGTTTTCGGTATCATAGACTGTACATCCCCATACCAGTCTTTATGTTGCAATTAGGTGTAAATTAAAAAATTATAAACTGAAAGAAAAGGAAAAAGAAAATGAAGAAAACATCTACAATGGCAGTTTCGGCTGCAAACGAAAAGCTTACTAAGACTTGCAAGATGACAAAGAAGACGGTATTGACCATCTTTACCATGGCAATCATGTGCTGTATGTGCAGCATGACTGCTTTTGCATCCGGTGCAGTTGACAGTTCCTCATTTATTTCGACTGCCGGAACAGTTCTGCGTTCTGTTGTTATCCTGATTGGTGGCGGTGTTGGTGTCTGGGGCGTAGTTAACTTGCTGGAAGGCTACGGTAACGATAATGCTGGTGCAAATGCTCATATACGGTAAAGAAGCAACAACACAAATTGAGAACAGCGTACCCTACTATTCTGTATCAAAGTGGAGCAGTAACACGAAAATGTTGCTGCTCCATTTTCATGCCCCTTAAATAATTTCCTTGAATCTGCTTGACTTATATTACGGTTAGTGATATATTTATTACAGTAATCGTAATAAGGAGGCTGGACTATGAGAGACAATGCAAAAAGTGGCGCACTTACAGAAGTGACCTTTTATATTTTACTCTCTCTTTATACACCAAAACACGGATACGCCGTTATGCAGTTTGTTGAAGAAAAAACGGGCGGGCGGCTTTCGTTAGGCGCAGGCACTTTATATGGAGCATTAAACTCTTTGCAGGACAAGAAGTGGATTGAACCTTATGGAGATAGTGAGGGAAGAAAAAAAGAATACCACATTACAGCACAGGGAAAAGAAATTGCAGAAAAAGAGCTTGCAAGACTAAATGAACTTGTAAGCATTGCAAGTGAAATTATTGGAGGTGCAGTATGAGTAAAAAATGTTATCGCTTTTTTGGCGGATTGCTAAATACGCAGGAAAAATGGCTAAACAAAATGTCTGAAAAGGGTTATCGACTTGTTCGGACAGGAAAACTGTTATACGAATTTGAAAAATGCAAGCCCGATGAAGTGACCTATTGTGTAGAGTTTATCGGAGAAAAATCAAAAGAGAGTTCAATAGATTATGCTAATTTTTTGGAGGATATGGGATATAAGGTGTTTTTTAAAAATATCAATCTAAACTATTCTGTTGGAAAAGTTCGTTGGCGCCCATGGGCAGAAAGGGGCGGTCGTATTGCGACAAACACAACAACTTTTAATCGAGAAATCTTGATTGTGGAAAAAGCAAATGATGGAAAGCCTTTTGAACTCCATACCTCTTATGACGATAAAGAAAAATATTATCGCAACTTACGCAAT
Source organism: Huintestinicola butyrica (assembly GCF_025567215.1). NCBI lineage: Bacteria > Bacillati > Bacillota > Clostridia > Eubacteriales > Oscillospiraceae > Huintestinicola > Huintestinicola butyrica. The sequence goes on along the minus strand of NZ_JAOQKB010000018.1, from coordinate 29,804 downwards.
CCGTGGCTATTTCTACTGCTCATGTTTGCACTATTCGCAGTTACAAAGCAATCTATAATCTTTGGTATTTTTGCGTTGGTTTCTGTAATTCCTGGCAGTATATATCAAATACAGATAATGAAAATCCGGAAGGAAGCCAAGACACAGGAATGGTGAGGAAATAAATAGCAAATCCAGCCGAGCCAGTCAACGGTCAAGATGAACGGCGCAAATGTGCCACCGTTGACAGCCGCCGCCCGTCCTGCTTTTGTGGCAATCAAGGGAGCGACAGACTAAAGTGCTGTCGCTCCCGCCCATTATGGGGGAAAGACAGTAGAAAATTTCACATCTATGTGCTATAATAGTTCCGACAGAATGAAATATAAATATATATTTTACACTACGGTATGGGGAGTATAAAAATGACAGGAGAACAATTTGTTAAGTTATGCTACGAAGAAAAGAAAACCATTTTAGCCGAATACTTCAATCCTAATTCTTCATCAGTTGTCGGCAAAAAAATCAGTGCAATAACTGAACAAGGTATATCAAAAGATGATTTGTATGATCTATTGAATTTGGTGCTAAAAGAAAATTACTATACTTTGTTGCTTGGATTGGACGGAGAAGCGTCGTTAGGTAATACTCAAATTACCTATAAGCTTTATGATGAAAATGGCAACTTGCTTAACGAATGTGGAGAGCTTGAAGCCGCCGCATACAGATACTTTGTAGAAGAATGATCTTCAAATTTAATCTTGTCAATCATACATAATACAACATAATACACATTTTCACAGGACAGCCAAAATCGGTTGTCCTTTTCTTTTACCCAAAAGAGGGAACGGGAGACTAAAATTGAATACTGCTCCAAACAGCAACGCCACAGATTTTTGAAAATCCGTGGCGTTTTTTGCTCCCATTTTTGGCAAAACGCCCCGTTCCCTTGTAGTAGTGAGTGACGGGGAAGTTTGCCCGAAATGGGCTTGCCTGCCGTAGTAGTGATGAAAAATCCAAATGAGCGTTTGGCATTTTCCGTTTCTGTCCGTAGAGGGGAACAAAGGTGGGCAGGACACGCCTCCGCAATCGCTATATTGACGAAAGCAGCCACACCGACCCTTGTAGATTGCCGCAAAGTCAGCCGCAGAGGAAAGTGGCAGTTTTTCAGAGCAAGATTCTACCGCAGTACCAAAATTCGCTTTTCGCTCATTTTGCCCCTGCGGGAATCTTGTTGGGGAGTGCCTTCCCCAAACCCTGCTTATGCGGCTTGCGCCGCTTAAAAATCCCTCAAAATATTTTTTCGGATTTTTCAAAAACAGTTCCGCTTCACACCCCGTTTTTCTCCTATTAGTGAGAGGACACCACGCACAGAAAGGAGGTTTTACCATGCGAAAACGATACAACACGCCGCACCGCAGCCGGGTAGTCAAGACACGCATGACCGAGGAAGAATACGCCGAGTTTGCGGAAAGGCTTTCTGCCTGCAACATGAGCCAAGCCGAGTTTATCCGGCAAGCCATAACCGGGGCAGCCATACGCCCCACCATAACCGTTTCCCCCGTCAACGACGAGCTGCTTGCCGCCGTCGGGAAGCTAACCGCCGAATACGGCAGGATCGGCGGCAACTTAAACCAGATAGCCCGGACGCTGAACGAGTGGCACAGCCCCTACCCGCAGCTTGCCGGGGAGGTACGGGCGGCGGTTTCCGACCTTGCTGCCCTAAAGTTTGAAGTCTTGCAGAAAGTGGGTGACGCTGTTGGCAACATTCAAACATATCAGCTCTAAAAATGCTGACTATGGCGCAGCGGAAGCCTACCTCACATTTGAGCATGACGAGTTTACCATGAAGCCCACCCTTGATGAAAATGGGCGGCTGATACCGAGGGAGGATTACCGCATTTCTTCCCTCAACTGCGAGGGCGAGGATTTCGCTGTTGCCTGTATGCGAGCCAATCTCCGCTATGAGAAGAACCAGCGGCGGGAAGATGTGAAAAGCCACCACTATATCATCAGCTTTGACCCACGGGACGGCCCGGACAACGGTTTGACCGTAGACCGGGCGCAGGAGTTGGGCGAGAAGTTTTGCGCCGAGCATTTCCCCGGCCACCAAGCCCTTATATGCACCCACCCGGACGGCCATAACCACAGCGGCAATATCCATGTGCATATCGTCATTAACAGCCTGCGGATTGAGGAAGTGCCGTTCCTGCCCTACATGGACAGGCCAGCCGACACGAAAGCCGGCTGCAAGCACCGCTGTACCGACGCGGCCTTGCGCTACTTCAAGTCCGAAGTCATGGAGATGTGCCACCGGGAGGGGCTTTACCAAATCGACCTCTTGAACGGCAGCAAGGAACGGATAACCGAACGGGAATACTGGGCGGCAAAGAAAGGGCAGCTTGCCCTTGATAAAGAGAACGCCGCCAGAGAAGCCGCAGGACAGCCGACCAAGCCCACCAAGTTTGAAACGGACAAGGCGAAGCTGCGCCGGACGATACGGCAGGCACTTTCCCAAGCTGCCAGCTTTGACGAGTTTTCTTCCCTTTTGCTGCGGGAGGGTGTGACCGTCAAGGAGAGCCGGGGGCGGCTTTCCTACCTCACACCGGACAGGACAAAGCCTATCACAGCCCGGAAGCTGGGGGACGATTTTGACAAGGCTGCTGTCCTTGCCCTGCTCACGCAGAACGCCCACAGAGCCGCCGAACAGACCAAAGCCATACCCGAATATCCTGCCGCAGTTAAAAAGCCGTTACAAGGGGAAAAAACCACAAAAACCACCCCGGCAGACAACACCTTGCAGCGCATGGTTGACCGGGAAGCCAAGCGAGCCGAGGGCAAGGGCGTGGGCTATGACCGCTGGGCGTCAAAGCACAATCTAAAGCAAATGGCAGCTACCGTTACCGCCTACCAGCAGTACGGCTTTTCTTCCCCGGAGGAACTGGACGAAGCCTGTTCTGCCGCCTATGCCGCCATGCAGGAAAGCCTTACAGAGCTGAAGCAGGTGGAAAAGACACTGAACGGGAAAAAGGAGCTGCAACGGCAGGTGCTTGCCTATTCCAAGACCCGCCCTGTCCGGGACGGGCTGAAACAGCAGAAAAACGCCAAGGCAAAAGCAGCCTACCGACAGAAGCATGAAAGCGACTTTATCATAGCAGACGCAGCCGCCCGCTATTTCAGGGAGAACGGCATTTCCAAGCTGCCGAGCTATAAAGCCCTGCAAGCAGAGATTGAAAGCCTTATCAAAGAGAAAAACAGCGGCTACAACGATTACCGGGCAAAACGGGAGGAATACCGCCGCTTACAGACTGTCAAGGGCAATATCGACCAGATTTTACGCCGGGAACGCAAGCCTGTGAAAAGGCAGGAACAGGAGCGATAAAAACCGCCCCAAAATGTACCCGAACCCATACAGAACAAGGGGGCTGCCCCGCACCCTATCCGCAATACCAAAGGATTTTTTAACGGGCTTACAGGGCAGAAAAACCCCGAAAATGATACCGAGATGATACAGAATTACCGCCGATACCGCCACACCAGCGGAAACGGCAGAAAGGAGCGCACCCATGCCAAGAATGAGCAAGAAACGGCGGCTGGAATGGTCTTTTTTCCTGCGGCAAGTAAAAGTCGGGAATACCACCTGCGACCGTATCACATACAACGACCTCTGCCGGGGCTGTACCCATAGCTGCAAGCAGAGCTTCCGGGCGGTTATCATACTCTGCCCCCACTACTACTCCAAACGCCGGAAAAAGGAGGACAGGGACAATGGCAGATAACCGCAAGTATTACTACCTCAAGCTGAAAGAGAACTTTTTTGACAGCGACTCCATTGTGCTGCTGGAAGATATGAAAGACGGGATTTTATACTCCAATATCCTCTTGAAGCTGTACTTAAAATCGCTGAAAAACGGCGGGAAATTGCAGCTTGACGAGCATATCCCCTACACAGCGCAGATGATAGCGACACTGACCCGCCACCAGATAGGGACGGTTGAGAGGGCTTTAGAGATTTTCCGGCAGTTGGGGCTTGTGGAGCAGCTTGACAGCGGGGCTTTTTATATGACCGATATTGAGCTGATGATAGGACAGTCCTCTACCGAAGCCGAGAGGAAACGGGCTGCAAGGCTGGAAAACAAGGCACTTTTACCGCCCCGGACAAAAGGCGGACATTTGTCCGACATTCGTCCACCAGAGATAGAGATAGAGTTAGAGAAAGAGATAGAGATAGAAAAAGAGAGAGAGGGAGAAACGGGACACCCCGCCCCCGCTGCTTATGGCAGATACAACAATGTGATACTGACCGATACAGAGCTTTCCGGGCTGAAAACAGAGCTGCCCGACAAGTGGGAGTATTACCTTGACCGGCTTTCCTGCCATATCGCTTCCACCGGGAAGCAGTACCACAGCCATGCAGCCACCATTTACAAGTGGGCGCAGGAGGACGCTGCCAAAGGCAAGGCTGCCCCGAAACAGGGCATACCCGATTATTCATGCAAGGAGGGCGAGAGCTTATGAAAAACGAGATTGAAGCTATGATTACGGACATTACAACCACTACCACCGAAGCGGAGGATTACACAGGCGAGGACGGGCTTTTATACTGCGGTAAGTGCCATACGCCCAAAGAAGCCTATTTTGCAGAGGGAAAGACTTGTTTCGGGCGTGACCGCCACCCAACAGACTGCGACTGCCAGCGGGCAGCCCGTGAAAAGCAGCAAGCCGCCGAAAGCCGACAGAAGCACCTTGAAAAAGTGGAGGACTTGAAACGCCGGGGCTTTACTGACCCTGCTATGCGGAACTGGACATTTGAGCATGACAACGGCAGAAACCCACAGACCGAAACCGCCCGCTTTTATGTGGAGAGCTGGGAAACCATGCAGGCTGAAAATATCGGCTACCTGTTTTGGGGAGGCGTGGGGACGGGAAAAAGCTACCTTGCCGCCTGTATCGCCAACGCCCTTATGGAAAAAGAGGTTGCCGTTCGCATGACAAACTTTGCAACGATACTGGGTGACCTTGCCGCCAGCTTTGAGGGCAGGAATGAATATATTTCCCGCCTTTGCAGCTACCCTCTGCTGATACTTGATGATTTTGGTATGGAGCGAGGGACAGAATACGGGCTGGAACAGGTTTACAGCGTGATTGACAGCCGTTACCGAAGCGGCAAGCCGCTGATCGCCACGACCAACCTCACGCTGGAGGAATTGCAGTACCCGCAGGACACGCCCCACGCCCGTATCTATGACAGGCTGACTTCCATGTGCGCCCCCGTCCGCTTCACGGGCAGCAACTTCCGAAAGGAAACCGCACAGGAAAAGCTGGAACGCTTAAAGCAACTGATGAATCAGCGAAAGGAGAGCCTATGACAGAAACGAAACAGACAAGCACCACCAAAACAGACCGCCGCCCGGACTGTGTGACGGAAATCCGCATGGGCAACTCCGTCCTTACCGTTTCCGGCTTCTTCAAGCAGGGCGCAACCGACACCGCAGCCGACAAGATGATGAAAGTGCTGGAAGCGGAAGCTGCTACACAAAAAACGGCGATTTGACCGACCATAAAGAAGCAGATTTGACGCTTTTGCCGCTATACAGACAGCCGCCCCATGTGGTACAATCAAGGTACGGAATAGTGGGGCTGGCTGTCGGAAACGGAGGATTTTATGTTAAGACAGACCAACCAACAACCAATTACCGCCCTTTACCCAAGACTATCCCATGAGGACGAGCTGCAAGGCGAAAGCAATTCCATTTCCAATCAGAAGCGTATCCTTGAAACCTATGCAAAGCAGAACGGCTTTTCCAATCTGCGCTGGTACACGGACGACGGTTATTCTGGTGCGAACTTTCAAAGACCCGGTTTTCAAGCCATGCTTGCGGACATTGAAGCCGGAAAAGTCGGGACAGTTATCGTAAAGGATATGTCGAGGTTAGGGCGAAACTACCTGCAAGTGGGAATGTACACGGAAATGATTTTCCCACAGAAAGGTGTCCGCTTCATCGCTATCAATGATGGAGTGGACAGCGCACAGGGCGACAATGACTTTGCCCCGCTGCGGAATATCTTTAACGAATGGCTGGTGAGAGATACGAGCAAGAAAATCAAAGCAGTAAAACGCTCAAAAGGCATGAATGGCAAGCCCATCACAAGCAAGCCTGTGTATGGCTACCTCATGGACGAGGATGAAAATTTCATTATTGACGAGGAAGCTGCACCCGTAGTCAAGCAGATATACAACCTCTGTCTTGCCGGGAATGGTCCGACCAAGATAGCCCGTATGCTCACAGAGCAGCAAATCCCCACGCCGGGAACGCTTGAATACCGCAGGACGGGCAGCACCCGCCGCTACCATCCCGGCTATGAGTGCAAGTGGGCGACCAATACCGTAGTGCATATCCTTGAAAACCGGGAATACACAGGCTGTCTGGTAAATTTCAAGACAGAAAAACTTTCTTACAAAGTCAAGCACAGTGTAGAAAATCCCCCGGAAAAGCAAGTGATTTTCGAGAACCACCACGAGCCTATCATAGACACCCAAACATGGGAACGGGTGCAGGAGCTTCGCAAACAGCGCAAACGCCCAAACCGCTATGATGAAGTGGGTTTGTTCTCCGGCATACTGTTCTGTGCGGACTGCGGCAGCGTGATGTATCAGCAGCGATACCAGACGGACAAGCGCAAGCAGGACTGTTATATCTGCGGCAACTACAAGAAACGCACCCATGACTGTACGGCGCACTTTATCCGCACCGACCTCTTGACCGCTGGTGTACTCTCCAATCTGCGGAAAGTGACCAGCTATGCGGCAAAGCATGAAGCCCGGTTTATGAAACTCTTGATTGAGCAGAACGAGGACGGGGGCAAACGCAGGAACGCCGCCAAGAAAAAGGAACTGGAAGCCTCCGAGAAACGCATAGCCGAGTTATCCGCTATCTTCAAGCGGCTGTATGAGGACAGCGTGACCGGGCGCATTTCTGACGAGCGTTTCACAGAGCTGTCGGCAGACTATGAAGCAGAGCAACGGGAGCTGAAAGAAAGAGCCGCTGCTATTCAAGCGGAGCTTTCCAAAGCACAGGAAGCCACCGTGAACGCAGAAAAGTTTATGAATGTTGTCCGGCGGCATACCAGCTTTGAAGAACTTACCCCTACTCTGCTGCGGGAGTTTGTAGAGAAAATCGTTGTGCATGAGTGCAGCTATGACGAGAACAAGACCCGCAGACAGGACATTGAGATTTATTATTCTTTTGTTGGCAAGGTGGACTTGCCCGAATAACCGCCCGACCTATCCGACACAATGCGCAAGTGCCGGATAGGAACGGCAAAATTTTTTACACTTCTATTACTTCTTTATCGCACATCAGTAAAAAGCCAGGGTATGAAACAGTTCATGGCTAATTAAAGGGAACAAAAAGAAAGGGAATGCACAATCCAGACGGTATCAGCGGCAGGCTACAAGAATAAATTGTGATTTCACAAGATTGGTGTTATAATAAGAGAAAAGTTCCTGCCGGGGCAACCGCCCCGGTGGTATGGATAGAAAGGCAGGAAAACAATATGCACATCAGCTATAAACCACTCTGGCACACACTGTTAGAGCGTGATATGAGAAAAGAGGATTTAAGGCTTGCTGCTGGTATGACAACAAATATGATTGCCAACATGAGCAAAGAGGGAAAGCACATCAGCATGGATACATTAGCCCGTATCTGTGAAACTCTGAATTGTGAGATTACTGATGTGATTGAGTTAGTACCAGACGAGCCTGCTTCCACAGGAGGTAAGGAACATGAGCGAATTGAAACCAAGAATAACGGAAAACGGAATTGATTATATCCTTGTCGGAGATTACTACATTCCAGGCTTGAAACTGCCGGAGGAACACCGCCCTATCGGAAAGTACGGACGAATGCACCGGGAATATTTAAGAGAAGTCCACCCAGCCAGATTGAATACATTGATACTGACCGGAGAATTGTTGACATATCTTGCAGACCTGAATGAACAGGCACAAAAACGGTTAGACACTATCATGGAGCAGATGAAAGCTACCGAGGGCGTGACAGAGGAATTGAAGTGTACCCGACAAATGGAATGGGTGCAGCGTTGCAATAACATTCACAACAGGGCAGAAGAAATTGTTTTGTATGAGATGATTTATTCATAACGGGAGCAATTAAATCGGAGGTATATAAGATGATTGAAATTGTATTTGGTGAAAGTGCCTGTGGAAGTTTGAAAATTGCCCAAACTTACGGCAAGGGAAAGTATAGAGGAAGTGCTGTTTCAATATTTATGAGGCACGAAGAAGGGAGTGTTCCATCTTCAGATGAAATGAAAAAGGCACAGCTTCAAGCACAGGAACAAGAACGCATTGCTTGGGAGAATGCTATTCCATTGGGAGGCAAGAGCAGTGATGTTTATTGTTTTGATATGGTTCTTAGTGTGGGAGATATTTCTGATAATGGAATTGGCGAACAGCGGAAAAATATTTTCAAGAAAATGCTGTCTGTCTGCTTTGTAGAGGATTTAGATTATCAGGTTGAAGAAAAAATACAGAAAATTAAAACTACATTGACCTCAGTGATTGAACGATATGTAGCTGGGGAAGAAATTCGCATTTGGTATAGCTATAATCCAGATGAGCTTTGTGGTATGTATTGGCTTATGAAACAACTTCAACCATTAAACTGCCAGACAACAATTTATTTGGTTAAGTTACCTACATGGGAATATGGAAAAGAAAATACTATGACATCCAAAATAGCATGGGGCGAGGTGTCTCCTGGCGAATGGGGAAACTATATAACTCTACAAGAGAAAGCTAATCCTGTATTTCTTTCAGCTTGTACTATGAAATGGAATCAACTTCAAAATGAAAATGCACCTTTGCGTGCAATGTTAAATGGTAAATTGCAAAGCGTTTCAGAAGATATATATGATAGTTTCATTCTTCGTGAAATTGCGGAACAGCCAGAGCAATTCAAAATGGCTATTGTCATAGGTAATGTTTTAGGAAAATATCAACTTGGAATTAGTGATGTATGGATTTCCAATCGCATTGATAAAATGCTTGAAGATGGTGTGTTGGAAATTATACAGGACGCACCAAAGGGAGAAACAAATTATCGCCGAATATTAAGAAAACGAATGAAATAATAACCACAGCACAAACCGCTGCTACATGGAATCCAACAAACCATGCAACAGCGGTTTTCCTTTACCGTTTTTTCCTCTGGCTGATAGGCGTTCCCATTTTCTTTGATTTTTTGAGAATACGAATGAACCAGCGAAATTCTTCTTCTGACAGGTTTTTATAGTTGATACCAAGCTGCTTGCAGTAAAGGATAACCAGTTTTTCATCTCGACTGCCCTTGAAATTTTCGACCGCTTCCAGATTTTCTTTCAGTTCATCGGCAACGGTAGTTTGGGGCGCACTCTCGCTGTCCTTTTTGTGGAATTCCCGAATATCCCGGATAATCAGGTTGAGGTCATCCAGAACCATGTGACTGAAATACTCATCATCACTGATATGTGCGGCTTGCAGCACCTTCAAATGCGGGTCATCTTCGCCGGGGCGATACCGTTCAATAATTTCATGCCGGACGGTATCAACAAGGGAGTTGAGATTTTGGATTTGCATGGTGGCAATCCCGTCCACATAAATCTCAATGTCCGCAAGAAACTTGATAAAGTCCTTATGGGTGGCAAGTTCGCAGAGCAGACGGTTGTTAATCCGACCGCTTTTCAGCAGTGCCACCATCTCATCGTTCAAATGCAGCTCCGTCAGTGGCGTGTTGATCTGCTCCCTGTTCTCTGTCCGGCACAGCAGATAATCGACGGAAACCCCATAGAAGTCTGCCAGCGTGATAAGGTTGCCATGATTGATTTCCTTATAATCCTCTTTTTCATAACTGCCAAGGGCTGATTTAGAAATGCCCGTCAGCTTTGATAGTTCTTCCAGATTTAAGCCTTTGTCTTTGCGGAGTTCCCAAAGGCGTTCCTGTATGCTTGTTGCAACTTTCATGGGCGCACGCTCCTTTCCGGTGGTTTTATTTCTGCCGTTTAACTGGATTATATCACACTTTCCGTAATCGTGGAAATTTCTGATTTTTACCCTTAATTCCTACTTTGTGGACATACGGCACAGGGCACAAAAATGTTCTATGATACAGGTAGTTCATCGATGGATTATTCCAATCGAATGACCAGCCTGTGTGGGATATGCTTCCCCGGCGATGTAGCGCCATGAATTTTGGCAGGGATATGGAGGAACCCTGACCGAAACGAGCGTACCAAAGGGAGCGATACGCCGCTGTGAGATTCAGGGGAGGAACGACACCGGGGAGAACTGGCGAACTGACACCGAAATGATACCGAAACACGACAATCTGATAGGGGGATAGTCTACCCTATCGCTGATACTTCGGGAGATTTTAAGCGGCTCTATGGCTGTAATTTTGCCGAAAATCGCCCCGAGACCATACACTAAAACGGGAGGAAACACAATATGCCGAGAATGAGCAAAAAGAGGAAGCATGAGCTTTCCTTTTACCTCAATGACCGGGGGCGTGTCACTTACAACGAATTATGCCGGAAATGCCAGCATGGGTGCAAGCAGAGCTTCCGGGCGGTTGTGATTGACTGCCCCTGTTATTTATCCAAACGAGCAAAGAAAAAGGAGGAACACACCGAATGAATTTTGAATTTATGACGATAGACACACCATTGCCGCCGTGTATGCCATTTCCCATAGCGTTGACAGGATTTCCAGTCAGCAGCACCGCAAAGGTCATGTACTGCCGGATGCTGGACGCTATGCTATCCAAAGGGCAGGAGGACGAAAACGGAATCCTGTTTGTCTGCTTCCCTGTCACAGCCATTGCTACAGTCCTGTCCCGCAACTCCATGACGGTCAAGCGTTCTCTGAATGAACTGGAAACCGCTGGGCTTATCATGCGGGTGCGTCAGGGCGTGGGAGAACCAAACCGGATTTATGTGCTGATACCGGGAAAGGAGGACGCTGCCCTTGCCTGAGACCTCAAAGCTGGAAAAACTCAACTGGGAGCTGGAGAAAAGCGAAAAGAAACTGCGGAAAGCCATCAATGATGAAAAGGCATTGCAGTACCAGTTAAAGCAGCTTACCCGAAAGGAACGAACGCACCGGCTCTGTACCCGTGGCGGTATGCTGGAAAGTTTTCTGCAAGAGCCGGAACGCCTGACAGATGATGATGTCATGCTGTTGTTGAAACTCATTTTTCACAGGCAGGACACGCAGGAACTATTGAAAAAACTGCTGGAACGGGAGAAGCCGGAAACCCCTTAGTTTACTAAGGGCGCAATTATACACCACCCAGAGGTTGGTGCATTGCGTTCTCCGAAGGCTCCTTGCCGGAGGGCTGTGATTTTCCGCAGTCAAGGTCTGCTCCAAATCATACAGGGGACGCTACGCTTCCCCTGCGCTGGCTGCCGCCAGCTACCCTTTTGTGGACTTGCCATCTGGGGACACCTTGCGTTGCAAGCTGTTCCCAGCCGACAAATTTCATAAAATATGCTATCACAAATTTCATAAAATATGCTATCTTTTCGATAATCGATGAAGTATAATAAAGTCAGAAATAAATCAGGAATTTGAGGTCAAGGCTTAAACGGGAGGTTTATATGAAAAAATACCAATGTCCTTGCTGCGGATATTTTACCTATAATGTTCCGGCAAATGAAGATTGTGGGTATATCTGTCCCGTTTGTTTTTGGGAGAATGACCCGTTCATTGCTTCTGATAACGAACCAAGCGACTCTAATCATGGAATAACACTAAAAGAAGCGAAATCCAATTTCTCAAAATTTGGTGCTTGTGAAAAAGAAATGTTATGTTATGTCCGACCACCGAGAGATGATGAAAAGAAAATTTCATAGCAACAATGTCGAAGTTATGGAGGGAATAAAAGTGAAGGACACTGCTAAGAGAGCAATAGTTACAGTTATTGTGTTTGTTATAATTTATGTTTTATCTGGTCCAATTATCGGATATACAAACTACGATATGTATTTGAAAGGAATTGAATTTTTATCAGCGGTAATCGGAGCAGGATGTTACTGGATAGGAAGCAATAAAAATAGTTCTTGAATTTGACAAAGGAGTTGGAAGTATGAAAAGAATAGGTACAGCATTGACTATCGTGTTCATCATCGCTGGATTTGCAATTTCCTTTTTTATTGGACACTATGTGAGCGACAAGTCACATACAGAAAGTCGAGCAGCACAATTTGATAAATATATTTCTCGTGCGATTGATACAATCAAAGATAAAGGTCTGTCCATTGATGGCGCCCCAGAAGCGATAGCCAGCAATATTTGGGTGGCACACGAATTTTGTGATAGCCCTGAAATTTCCGCAGAACTCAGCAATCTGTGGAATACCATTGTATATGAAAAAGATGTGCTTCTCGGTCAAGAAGATGTGTTGACTGCTCAACTGAAAGATATTTTGGAAAAATGTCAATAGTCTTTGCAAATTTTCTATTTATCATTCACTCATCGGGTCAACTTGTCCCGAACTTTTACAACTAAATACCCGCCGCCCACACAGCGGCACATCGAGCAGGAAATCTGAAAAAAGGTCTCCTGCTTTTTTTCTGCCCAAAATGAGGTGGTAAAACGCCACCCCATCCACCAATTAGCGAAAGGAGGAACACGAAATGCCCTGTCCACACAACGAAATCACGATTGTGCAGCGCAGCCAGCGGCAGTCTGCTGTTGCCGCCGCTGCTTACCAGAGCGGCGAAAAGCTGTTCTGTGAATACGACCAGCAAGTGAAGCACTACCCGGAAAAGCGTGGTATCGTCCACAATGAAATCCTGCTCCCGGCAAATGCCCCACAGGAATATGCCGACCGCAATACTTTATGGAACGCAGCCGAAGCGGTTGAGAAGCAATGGAACTCCCAGCTTGCAAGGCGGTGGGTGCTTACCATCCCAAGAGAAATACCACTTGACCAGTACGCTGTCCTTGTCCGGGAGTTTTGTGAACAGCAGTTTGTTTCCAAAGGCATGATTGCTGACTTTGCCATCCATGACCCCTATCCGCCGGGACACAATCCCCACGCCCATGTCTTGCTCACTATGAGGGCAATGGACGAACATGGAAAATGGCTTCCCAAGAGCCGCAAGGTTTATGACCTTGACGAAAACGGGGAACGGATAAAACTTCCGTCCGGCAGATGGAAAAGCCACAAGGAGGATACGGTGGATTGGAACGACCAGAAGTATTGCGAAATCTGGCGGCATGAATGGGAGGTCATCCAGAACCGCTATCTGGAAGCCAATGACCGCCCAGAGCGTGTGGACTTGCGTTCTTATGCCAGACAGGGGCTTGATATTATCCCTACTGTCCATGAGGGAGCTGCTGTCCGGCAGATGGAAAAGCGGGGTATCCAGACGAACATCGGCAACCTGAACCGGGACATCAGAGCCGCCAACCGCCTGATGAAGTCTATCCGGCAGCTCATTCAAAACCTCAAAGGCTGGATTACCGAGCTGGGAGAAAAACGAAAAGAACTGCTTGCACAAAAGGCGGCGGAGGAAGCGACACTTCTTCCCAATCTGCTGATGAAGTATATGGAGATACGAAAGGAAGAACGGAAGGACTGGACAAGGGCTGGACAGAACCGGGGGACTTCACAGGACTTAAAGGCAGTCAGCGAAGCCCTGTCCTATCTCCAGAGAAAGGGACTTTCCACCGTGGAGGATTTGGAAAACTTTATAGAAACGTCCGGGAAATCTGCCGCCGACTACCGAAAGCAGATGAAGCCAAAGGAAACCCGCAGCAACGTGATTGACGCTATCCTTGCCGCCCGGACGGACTGTAAGGAATGTAAGCCCGTTTATGAGAAATACCAGAAGATATTTTTCAAGAAAACTAAGGAAAAATTCAAGCTGGAACACCCGGAGGTTGCCCGGTTTGAGAAAGCCAGTGCCTACCTTGCCAAGCACCCGGATGATAAGGACAGCACGAAAAAGGAGCTTTTGCAGGAACAGGCGAAGCTTGTGGGCGAAATCGCAGACCTGAAAGTACCGCTGACCGAGGTACAGGAGGATTTGAAGAAGCTGCGGGACATCCGCTACTGGGTACGGAAAGCCACACCCGGCACAGAGGAAAGCAAAGAGCCGCCCAAGAAACAGCCCATCAAAGAAGTCTTGCAGGATAAGGCTGACGAGAAAAAAGCACAAAGAACCACCCCGGCACAGACGAAACACAGACAACAGGATATGGAACTTTAACAGGCACTTGCCATTTTCAATCAGAGAATGTCAGGTGCTTTTTTCTTTTTTAGGAGGGATAGATTTGAATGTATTTGAAGCTGTGAAGCAGTCCGTCACAACAAGACAGGCTGCGGAGCATTATGGAATCCATGTAGGTCGGAACGGGATGGCTTGCTGCCCGTTTCATCACGATAAAACCCCAAGCATGAAGCTGGATCGGCGTTACCACTGCTTCGGCTGCGGTGCGGATGGGGATGTGATTGATTTTGCCGCCGCCCTGTATGGGCTGGGAAAGAAAGAAGCCGCCGTACAACTGGCACAGGACTTCGGGCTTTCCTATGAGGACTGGAAACCGCCGGGAAAGGCAAAAAAGCCCAAGCCCCGGCAGAAATCCCCGGAGGAACAGTTTCAGGAAGCAAAGAACCGCTGCTTCCGTATTCTTGCCGATTATCTCCACTTGCTTATGGCATGGAGAACGGACTACGCCCCACACTCCCCGGAGGAAGCCTTTCATCCCCGGTTTGTGGAAGCCTTACAGAAGCAAGCCCAAGTGGAATATCTGCTGGATGTGCTGCTGTTCGGGGAGACAGAGGAAAAAGCGGCTTTGATTACGGACTACGGAAAGGATGTGATACAGCTTGAACAGCGAATGGCAGAGCTTGCAGCCGCAGACGCAGCAAGAACTAAAAAACACCATGAACGCCATGCAGCCGCCCCAGAGCATTGAGAAAATCAAGGCTGGGCTGGAAACCACCGAGAAAGGCGGTGTCCGTCAGAGCATACGGAACTGCCTGACCGTATTCCAGCGTGACCCGCTGCTTTCCGGGGCTATCGCCTACAACATCCTGACCGACCGCAAGGACATCATAAAGCCCATCGGCTTCCACAGGGAAAGCACCGCCTTAAACGATACGGACATGAAGTATCTGCTTCTTTATCTGGAAGAAACCTACGGGCTTACCAATGAGAAAAAGATTGATAACGCCATCGGGATTGTGGCGAATGAAAACAAGTACCATCCCATCCGGGACTATCTCAATACCCTTGTGTGGGACGGGACAGAGCGAATCCGCTTCTGCCTGCGGCACTTTCTGGGGGCTGACGCAGACGATTACACCTATGAAGCGTTGAAGCTGTTCCTGCTGGGTGCAATCTCACGAGCCTTTCAGCCGGGGTGCAAGTTTGAAATCATGCTCTGTCTGGTAGGCGGTCAGGGGGCTGGCAAGTCCACCTTCTTCCGGCTGCTGGCAGTCCGGGACGAGTGGTTCTCCGATGATTTGCGGAAGCTGGACGATGACAATGTGTACCGCAAGCTGCAAGGTCACTGGATTATCGAAATGTCGGAAATGATGGCAACCGCCAACGCCAAGAGCATTGAGGAAATCAAGTCATTTTTAAGTCGGCAGAAAGAGGTTTACAAGATACCCTATGAAACCCATCCGGCAGACCGCTCCAGACAATGCGTGTTTGGCGGCACTTCCAATGCCCTTGACTTCCTGCCCCTTGACCGTTCCGGCAACCGCCGCTTTATCCCGGTCATGGTGTACCCGGAGCAAGCCGAGGTTCACATTTTGGAGGACGAAGCTGCTTCCAGAGCCTATATCGAGCAGATGTGGGCGGAAGCGATGGAGATTTACCGAAGCGGCAGGTTCAAGCTGGCTTTCAGCCCTGCCATGCAGCGGTATCTCAAAGAACACCAGCGGGATTTTATGCCGGAGGACACCAAAGCCGGGATGATACAGGCGTATCTTGATAAGTACACCGGGAGCATGGTCTGCTCCAAGCAACTCTACAAGGAAGCCTTGAACCATGTCTTTGACGAGCCGAAGCAATGGGAAATCCGGGAAATCAACGAGATTATGAACCAGTGCATTACCGGCTGGCGGTACTTCCCGAACCCAAGAATGTTTCCCGAATATGGCAGACAAAAGGGCTGGGAGCGTGAAAACCCGGCAACGGACTTATGCAACCCGTCTGAAAAAACGATGGACGGTTTTGTGGAGGTCACAGAACAGATGGAGCTTCCATTCTGAAAATGACAGCCCGTTGCATCCCCTGTTGCTATCCCGTTGCCGAGCCGGTTGCCGGAAAAAAACCCTTATTTCTGGGCTTTTCTCCTTTATAACAACCAAAACAACAGAAAAATAAAAGAAAAGTATAAATAGTAACCATCGCCAGATTGAGATTGTTTGCAAGGTCTTTTGAAGCCCGTTGCCGGACTTCGTTGCCGACACCCTCTGTCTGGCTGTTTTCATGTATGGAGGATAACTGCCTATGGCAAAAAACAAAACAGAGATTCATGTGACTACTGTGTTTGACGGGGAGCTGGACGCAACCGATGTGTTCGTCAGCCTGATTTCCCAGAAATACGGAAAGACAAATGCAAAAGAATATCTTGCTAAAAAGAAAGATATGGGCTATAATGAAGATGAGGTTCAAAAGAGCCAGATACCGTCTGGATTGTGTGGGTAAATGGCTATGATGAACGAAATGGAATACAGAACAATCGGAAAGGCACTTGCCGGGGGCTATCGTGCGGCGGTCTATTGCAGGCTGTCAAAGGACGATGACCTGCAAGGCGAAAGTGCCAGTATCGCAAACCAGCGTGATATGCTGGAAAAATACTGCGAAAAGCAGGGATGGGAGGTTGTGGCAGTCTATCAGGACGATGGCTTCACAGGTCTTAATATGGAGCGTCCTGATTTACAGAGAATGTTGAGAGCCATTGAGCGCAGGCAAATCAACCTTGTCATCACGAAAGACCTCAGCCGACTGGGGCGTAACTATTTGCAAACAGGGCATTTGATTGAGGACTTTTTCCCAAGAAACGGTGTCCGCTATATCGCCATGAATGACGGTATCGACACCCTGCGGGATAACAACGACATCGCCCCGTTCAAGAATATCCTGAACGAGATGTACAGCAAGGATATTTCCAAGAAAGTCCATTCCTCTTATCTTCTGAAAGCGCAGAAAGGACAGTTTACCGGGTGTCTTGCCCCGTTTGGATATCGGAAAGACCCAGAGGACAAAAACCATCTGCTCATTGACGAGGAAACCGCCCCGATTGTGCGGCTGATTTTCGGATATGCCCTGAACGGTCATGGTCCGAACTATATCCGCAGACGGCTGGAGGAAGAAAAAATCCCCTGCCCCACATGGTGGAACCGGGAACGGGGGCTTCGCAATACCCGCACCAAATGGGAAAAGAAAGACCCGGAAAACGGGCGGTATATGTGGGACTTCTCCGTTATCAAAGACCTTTTGATGAATCCCGTCTACACCGGGGCGATTGCTTCCCAGAAAAAGGACTACCGTTTCAAAATCGGCACGATTGGGGAAAAGAAGCCGGAGGACTGGATTGTGGTGGAGGGGCAGCATGAACCGCTGATTGATCGCATGAGCTTTGACATTGTGCAGAACAAGCTGAAATCCCGCCAGCGTCCGGGGCAGACTAATGAAATCAGCCTGTTTGCCGGACTGTTAAAATGCGGCGAGTGTGGGAAGTCGCTGACGGTACGCTACACAAACGCAAAACATCCCCAGCAGATTTATTCCTGCAAGACCTACAATGCCTTTGGAAAGAACCACTGCACCCAGCACCGGATTGACTATGACACCCTTTACAGCCATGTGCTGCGGAAAATCCGGGAATGTGCCAGAGCTGCCCTGATGGACGGGGAAGCGGTTGCTGACCGCCTGACCAATACCTGTGAAGCCGAGCAGCGGGAACAGAGGGAAGCAATGGAACGCTCCCTTACAAGGGACGAGGAACGGATTGAGGTTCTGGACAAAATGGTCATGCGGCTTTATGAGGATATGATTGCAGGGCGTATCAGTGAGCAGAATTTCAACACCATGCTGGAAAAGACACAGACCGAGCAGACGGAGCTTAAAGCAAAAGTGTCCGAGGGCAGAAAGCGGCTGTCCGATGAAGTCCAGCTTGCCAATGACGCAAAACAATGGGTGGAAGCCATTCAGGAATACGCCAACATCACAGAGCTGGACGCAGCCACCCTCAACCGCTTAATCAAAGAAATCGTCGTGCATGAGCGCATTGACGAAGATAAAACAAGACACATTTCTATCGAAATTCATTTTAATCTCAAACCCATCCCGGAGGTGGAACAGGTCACTGCCTGACCTGTCCCGCCGGGACGGTTCTCTTAACAACACCATATAGATTTTTGTACGCCGCCGCCCGCCATCGAGCAGAGTTTTACACCTAATTGGGGATAAAACAGCTGATGGCTGGGCTTGGTTTGATTCTGCTGGGCATTATCCTCGTTCCGGTACTTATCAGCATGATGCAGAGTGCTGTTTAATCGTCTGTTACGGTAACAATCTCCTATATTTTTTACTACGGATGACTTGTGGACAGTTTGTCCGCAGGTCATTCCTATAGTATACAGAAAGGACGGTGAAGTAATGGGCGTTATACAAGACTTTGTGGATGGTCTGCAAACGTGGATTGAAAACTTGTTTAAAGACGGTATCAAATCTCAATTTTCCAGCATTGGTGATTTGATAAAGACATCCTTTGACCCCAACAACTCTGATACAGGCGTTTCCGGTTTGGTTTCAAACTTCTTGACCACGCATCCTGCAAATTTTACAGGTGCAAGCGGAAGCAGCGGTACGACAATATGGCAAACCATTGAAACGCTCTGTAATAATGCAGTAGTTCCCATAGCAGGTATCATTTTTGCCATTTTAATGATAAATGACCTCATACAAATGGTGCTTCGAGGGAATAACTTCAAGGACTTTGATGATTCAATATTCGTCAAATGGATTATAAAAACGCTATGTGGCACGATTTTAATATCGAATGTCTATTACATTGCTTCTGCCCTATTCGGGTTCGGCGTTTCGGCAACCTCAGCAGCAATGACAACTTTATTTAATACCAGTGTGACAGATGTGTCACTGAATAAGAATGCATTGGACGGTCTTAGCATAGGAGAATTGATTTCTACATGGCTTATCTCCATCATAGTGTACCTTGGTGTCATAATTATGATAGTGGCTATTGTTATCGTACTGGCTTCTAGAATAATCGAAGTTTTTATGTACTTAGGTATTTCTCCGATTCCAGTTGCAACATTGGTAGACGGCGGTGAATTTGGTTCTGTCGGCAAGAACTGGATTAAGCAATTGATAGCTCTTTCATTTCAGGGCTTTTTCATTATTGTAGCGATTGGCATTTTTAAAACGTTATTTAACAATGCGATTTCTACAATAAATAGTGGCTCTGGAAGCGTTACTATGCAGATGGTATTTCTATTAGGTTATACTTGTGCGTTGGTATTTACAGTTCTTCGTACAGGAGCAATTTCTAAATCTGCGTTTAACGCACACTAATGGGAGGTATACAATGGGAGCAAAGTCTTCACATTTTGTCAAAGTACCAAAGGACTTAAATGATATAAAGCAAAAATTCATGTTTGGCTTAACCAAAAGGCAGTGTGTATGCTTTGGAATAGGAATAGCTCTTGGATTTCCTGTGTTTTTCCTGACACGAGGTGTGCTTGGTCTTACTGGCGGAATTATTGCTATGGGTTGCGTTGCAGCCCCTGCAATTGTCTGCGGAATCTACAAGAAGAACGGACTGTTTTTTGATGCGATTTTTAAGAACATGATACGATACTTCAAAAAAAAGCACAAACGTATTTATCGTAGTACGGATGTCTTATCTTGTATCGAACTACAATTGGAATCAACTAGGCTGAAACGGATTTTGAAAAAAGCGAACGGAGGTAAATAGCTTGTTTGGAAAGAAAACTGATAAGAAAAAGAAAGTAAAAAACAGCACAAAAACCGCTGCAACCATCGCATCTCAAAAGCCAATCTCTCAGCTGACAAAAGAAGATAAAGATGTGATGCAGCAGCGTATCACAGAAATTCATAAATTCAACAAAGACAGTTCTACTGTGCAAAATTCGATTGCATACAATAGAATGTATGAAGATGGTGTTTGTCAGGTGACGGAAAACACGTTCTCAAAAACCATCCAGTTTTACGATGTAAGCTATCGTCTAGCAGAATTTGAAGAACAGAACAATATTTTTTCAAAATACTGCGACCTTATCAATTTTTTTGATAACACAATCAAATTTCAGTTGACATTTGAAAATCAAAATCGCAGTCAAGATAAACTTGTCAGTGAAATCCAGATTGAAAAGCAGGACGATGATTTTAATGACATTCGAGAAGAATACTCTCAGATGATTGTTAGCAAACTTAAATCCGGAAATAATGGTCAATCTACAAGGAAATTTCTTACGTTTACGATTGAAGCACCATCTTATCGTGTAGCTAAAAGTAAGCTTATGAATATCCAGATAGAAGTCATTAAAATGTTCAAAAATATTGGTGTGGATGCCAAAGCTCTAAACGGAACAGAAAGACTAGAAACCTTGTATTATTCTTTGAATCCGTTTAAAAATAGTCCATTTATTTTTGACTGGAAAGAAATGCTTCGATATGGAATGGACACTAAAGATTTTATCGCTCCATCTTCATTCAAGTTCAACAAGATGAATTTTGAGATTGGAAGTGCCTACGGTGCGATTTCGACTATGGACATTCTTGCCGGAGAATTACCAGATACAATTCTGAATGATTTTTTGGAAATGCAGCATTTGTTCTGTGTGAATATCCATGTAACACCGCTTGACCAGATTGATGCGTTAAAATTCGTTAAACTTAAACTTTCAGACGTTGAAAAAATGAAGATTGACGAACAGAAAAAAGCTTCTCAGTCTGGTTATGACCCAAATATTCTTCCTCCGTCCATCAAGATGTATATCGAGGAGTTGGAAACACTTCTGGATGACCTGAACAGTAAGAACGAAAGACTGTTTCATATCACAATTTTGATAAGGAATTATGCAAAAACAAAAAAAGAATTGAAGTTACAGTTGGAACTTCTAAAACGTTTGTGTCAAAAGAATAACTGCATGCTTCGCAGCAGCGATTATCTGCAAGAAGATTACTTAAATTGTTCTCTTCCGTTGGGATACAATGTGCTTCAAACGTCGAGAGCAATGCACACTACTGGTATTGCAGTCTTTGTACCATTTAACACACAAGAGCTGTTTCAGACAGATGGTACATATTACGGATTAAATACCGTATCCGGAAATATGATTATGGCAAATCGTTCTCACTTGAAAAATCCCAACGGTTTGATTCTGGGTACACCGGGTTCTGGTAAATCATTCTCTGTAAAGCGAGAGATTCTGGATAGCTTTTTGAAAACGACAGATGACATTATCATTTGTGACCCAGAAGGAGAATATTTCCCTTTGGTACAGCATTTGCACGGACAGCTAGTGAAAATCTCCTCAAAGAGTGAAGATTTTATCAATCCAATGGACATCAATTTAGACAGTGCTGATGACGATAATCCGATTGCAACAAAATCAAACTTTATTATTTCTCTTTGTGAAATCATTGTAGGTGGTAGATATGGCATTTCTGCCGAAGAACGCTCTATCATTGATGATTGTGTTCGTAAAATCTATACTGATTTCTTTGATAATAATCCTTCCAAAGAAACTATGCCTATTTTAAGTGATTTATACAAAGAGTTAAAGAGCCGTGGCGATATTGCATTGCGTATTTCTAACTCATTGATGATGTATGTAAACGGTTCTCAAAATTTGTTTAACCATCGCACAAACATCGACCTTAACAATCGAATTGTTTGTTTTGATATTAAGGAGCTTGGCAATCAGTTGAAGAAAGTTGGAATGCTGATTGTACAAGATACGGTATGGAATAGAGTAACACAAAACCGTGCAGAGCGAAAAGTTACCCGATACTACATTGACGAATTTCACTTGCTGCTAAAAGAACAGCAGACAGCACAGTATTCCGCAGAAATCTGGAAAAGATTCCGTAAATGGGGCGGTGTTCCAACAGGAATCACGCAAAATGTCAAGGATTTGCTTTCTTCTAGTGAAGTAGAAAATATCTTTGACAACTCCGACTTCGTGTATATGCTGAATCAAGCTGCTGGTGACAGGGATATACTTTCTGAAAAGCTGCACATTTCTGCACAGCAAATGGAATGTGTTACAAATAGCGGACAAGGCGAAGGATTGATTAAGTATGGCGGTATCGTATTGCCATTTACAGATACATTCCCTACAAATACAACCATGTATCGTTTGATGACTACGAAACCAGAAGAACAGCAGCTCTCAAATTCGGATAATAATGAAGATGTTCATCAGCTTATGCAGAGAAAATACAGCAGTATGTCCGATGAACAGAAAAAAACGTTTCTGAGCAGTGTAGACAGTGGAAAAACAATAAATGGGTTTACTGCTGTAGATGTTCTCTTGTATCATTGTATTCTGGCAGAGGAAGCGGAAAATAACCACTCCTCTCAGTAATTGGAGGTGGCATAATTGGATTCAAAAGAGAATCGTTCCAAATTTCAAGATAAAAGTTTAAAAGCTCTTAGTGAACAGCAATCTGGATTGGAACAATTCAGTAAGAAAGAAGTTCAGGCAAAAGAAGCACATTCCAGAGAACAAGCACCTAGTGAAAAGTTGCAAACTAATTCTCAAATCAAGGAAGAGAAGCCTTTTGAACCTGTATTTACTCCTCCAAAGAAGAAACCTACTGAATCTACTGAATCAGAAAGCGAAATCATGCCGGAATCCCCTTCATCAGATGTGTCTGAATCTTCTCAAATGGAAAATCAATCAATTGAGCAGCATTCAGAATCACAAAAATTTGAGCCAGAAGATAGAAGTTTTCATCGCACCTATGATGAACCAGTAGATTCTACTAATTCTGTAAATGAACATTCCTATCATTCTACATCCAAACATGATACATCAGCTAGTACAGATACAACTGATTCAAAATATTTTCGACAAGAGCAGTTTGCATCATCGCTGAGAAATCATGATGAAAGTACAAGATTTGAGAGTAAACCTGTCACTGAGCAATCTGGTTTTCAAAATGCAAAGCACTTCTCTGAAACCAAAGTTACTCCTGCACATACTGAGCAATCACGAGCTGGGTACATGGGGCGTTATACGATGCCAAGAAGAAATCAAACCAGCTTTACTACTCGTCCAACCGTGGGGCAACAGCATAGTTCAAGCAGTAATACAAGGTCTACGCCTGCATCTTCTTTTTCAGCCAGCACTTCATCTAGCTATGATTCAAAAGCTGTTTCACATCAAAGTACAAGAGATGAAAATAACGGTTATCGTAATCTATATTCACATTCTATTGCAGGAAAACTAGACAAGCAGCAACTGAAACTGCAAAGATATAGTGGCAAAGAGAAACAGCTACAATTGAATTTTACAAGACAAGAGAATCCAGAAGGACGATTACATACAACAGCAAGCATTACATGGGGCGATAAGAGCGAAAAGTACGAGAACAAGGGCATTATGCACCGCATTGCTAGTCAAAAGTATCGCTTTACTGGAGATGTTCCAAAGCTGCATAACATACACCCTGTTAGTTTTCAGGGTAAAACAATAAAGGCAGCTGCTATTGCTGGTTCGGCTGTTCTAAAAGGTACACTTACAGCAGCAGTATCCCTAGAATCTGCTGGTATGAAATTATCGGAAAGTTACCGCAGAAAAGACCTTGAAAAACAAGAACATATTCTGGGTAAAGATAATCGGTATGAAAATAGTGGTGTTTTACACAGAAGTATAAATTTTGTACATCGCAAAGTGGGTAATGATGTTTCTGTAGGTGCATCATTACGCCACTATCAGCCGGAATCTATTAAGGGAAAAACCGCAAAAGTAGCTGCGTTGACAGGTTACAAGCTGGCGAAAGCTGCATTTTATGTTGGACTTTCCGCAGAAACAAAACTTACTGGTGGAAATGAGCAATTTCAGTTCCGAATGACACGTCAGCAAGGTGATGATGGGAAATTTCATACGAAAGTCAACATTGTTCGTGGTGAAAAGCAGTATAAGCTGAAAAACAAGGGTGTATTGCATCGCTTAGTAAATCAGCGGTATCGTTTCACCGGAGATGTTCCATCTTGGAATAAAAAAATCAATACTTCCTTAGATAAGTGGCAGCCTAAAACCATGAAGGGCATGACAGCTAAAAGTCTTGTGAAGATTGGAAAGGTTACTGTTCAAAAAACTGGAAGTGCAGTTGTAAAGACCGGATTGACCGCAGAATCTGGGATTCTTGCTCTTGGTGATGCTGCTAAAAATAAAGCGTTGCTTGCAGCTAAGCAAAATGCATATAAATACCGCAATGAAGCACGAGATGATGTTCATAGAGGTGCTTTTGCAGCTTCAAAAATTGCTATTGATGCTGGATTGGGCTTGCGAAATCATTTCAAGGAAAAGAAGCAACACAAACTACACAAAGCAAGATACCGTTTACAAAAGCATAGTGCAATTGAATTAAAATTACAAAAGCAGCCTGTTTTGAAGCAAAACAAGCGTGATATAAAGGCGAAAAAGCTCTCCAAAAAATAAACAAGTTGTCCTATCAGCAAAAAATGAAAAAATTGAAAGGACAAGCTGTTATATACAAGGGTAGCAAAAGCAATGAAGCAATTCAACGTATCCAAAAGCGGAAAAAAATCCAATACAAAGAGCAAAAACAAAAGTATAAGCTCGAAGGAAAAGTTCTGAAAAATCGTAGAAAGCAAGAAAAACTTGAATTGAAATTTTCAAAGAAAAAGCTGAAAAATCTCAAATCAATTTCAAGACTTTCTACACCAATGGCATTGATACTTCGACCAGAACGATATACCATGCGACGTATCGGTGCTTCTGCGTATCAAAAAGCAATTAACGCTGATTCTGCCAACGATTTTATTAAAGTCGTAGATGCTGGAAAAAAGGGACTTGTGGATAAAGCTGTTAAGCAGCTAAAACCCTCTAAGTTGATTGACAAAAAGCAAAAAAAGAACAGCAAATTGCAGGAAAAGCGTACAAAGAAAAAAAGTAAGCTGAAAAAACAAGAGAGTCGGTTAAAAAACAAACAGAGGTCTAGCACCACTAAAAAACAAGGGAAAAAAGCAAAGCAGTCCATAGGAAAAAAGCTGAAACAATTTGTAAAGAATGTTTATGAAAAAGAAGCCAAATGGTTTCTCGCTTCACTTCTATTCCCCCTTATGGTAATTGTTCTGACGATTACGCTGATTCTCACTATCTTTACTTCGATTTTTACGCAGAGTGGTTTTACCCTTGGCACTTATACAGCACAAGACCAGACGTTATCAGATGCAGAAGAATACTATACGAAGTTGGCTTCTGACTTAAACAGAGAAGCGTGTAAATTGGCACAGTCAGAGCTTCCGTGGAATTGGCGAAATATCCTACTTTCGTTAAGCGGTGAAAGCCTCCTTAACATTAGAAATTTGAAAGATGACCCTACAGAGTGGACGTGGGGAAAAAGTCCCGAATTTGATTATGACCCAGTATGGGATTTTGACCCGTGGCAATTATGGAGTTTCCTTTGTGCTTATAATTATGATTTTTCCACTGATTCTAACGGAAGTAATGACATTAAGTTCTGGAAATTCAATGGCAAAATGGAAGACTTGCTTGATGAGATATTTGAAGAGGAGTACGAATTTGTATACAGTTATGATAATGGCTCTCGCTGGGAAGAACGCTGGGACTATGCCTTTGCTACATCAAGTGGTTCAAGATTCAGATGTATCCAAAACAACCTTGGATGGGATGATAAGCATAATGTAATAGGAACAATAGAAGTCGGTTCTGCAAGTGGAGATTTGTCGAAATTTGTTCGTAAAAAAGTTGATTCCTCGACAGGAAGAGTGACTTACTTGATATGTTACAGTTTATCTAATCTTGAAATCCTTAATGCAAATGATGAGTATTCTGCAACAGGCTGGTATGTCATGGATGAGGGTGCAACGGTAGTTGCTCCTTGTGGGAACAGATATGACGGTATGTACGAATGGAATAACTATAAAGGCTGGGGTTACTATGATGTAACAGGCACATGGCAAAATCGTGATGAAGGCTGGTTTAGTTGGTACATGCCCGGAACAGGTGTTGAATTAAAAAACACACCAATTGCTAGTATTGCACCGACAGATGGTACAAAAATGGGATTTAATATGAGCCAAGAAGGTTTGTATACATTCTATCAAAAGTACGAATGGGTAACAGATTGCAGATTATATTTCAATATTAAGCAGAAAAAATCATTTGAGCAGATTCTTCTTGATAGATTGGGAAGTTTGAGCTATAGTGACCAGCGATTGCAATACTATAATCTCCTTGTTGGCAAGGATACCGATACAGAGCCACTATACGGAAATCACCAAACCTACAAGAACATCTTTAACGGTGAAACTTTCAAGTCTTATATGCATGATGGTAACATTCTAAACTGGTATGGCTATGATATGCAAGGATGGTTTGTTCAGCATTGTGAGATTGCTAAATATGAATATACTGACCATTCAGAAGGAGGTATTCCACCAACATATAAAGGTATTCATCGAGGAATAGATGTGTCTTATCCGTCAAATGCAGATATTTATTCTCCAATAGAGGGCTGTAAAATTGATTCCTACAATTCAAGTGAACATGTCGTCATTCTGTTGAAAAAAAGTCTGAATTATTGGTATGATGGAAAAGCAGGAAATGGTAAAAATCGAGATACAAAAATCTATATCACAAATGTCACTTTGAAGAGTGGGTACTCAGAAGGTAGTGTTTTAAAAGCTGGAGAAGCTTTTGCTACAACAACAGGTGATAGAAAGTGTATGCGAGGTGTGGAACATGGTATAAGAGATACAATACAAAGTGGTTTGCCTTACGATTATGTTCATGTAGCTGCATATATTGACACAGATGGTTATGGGTGGAATTATGTTGACCCTATTCTATTATTCTATTAAAATCAGGAGGTTACTATGGTATCAAATGAAACCAGATTGGAAACACTCAAAAAACAGATTGCCAAACGTGAAACTTTGATTAAAAGTGAAAGCGAGAAGCTGAAGAACGACAAAAAGAAGTTGGAACAGCTTGAAACGGCTGTCATGTCGGAATACATGACAAAGGAAGGCATTTCTTTTGATGAAAATTTCAAAAAGCAGCTGAGCTTAGCGAAAAAAATCATGGCAAGCAAAACAACAGAACAAGACATTGCAGATTTTTTTGCTTTATCAGAAGACGCTGTATCAGCTGAAACCAAGGAAAGCACAATGAAGACGGAGGGTAATCACCATGTTTAAATGGATTTAAATGGAAAAAAATCATAGGAACTTTGATGGCAGGAAGCATGATTCTGGGTGGTGCAATGTCTGTTACGGCATCCGCAGAAGATGGGCTGGGTTTTGAAGATAATGCAGCTAACCAGAATGTTCAGGAAGCTGTAGAGCCAGCAGTTGAACAGGAAACATTGCCAGCGGTACAGGATGATAATTCAGAACAAACGACAGAGCATACTGTAGATATTGCTAACTTTTTCCGAAACAAGACCAGCGAAACTACCACAACAGATGTTAGCGAAATTGACTACTACGGTGATGATTATTACGATACTGACGGAAATGCAACCCTTATCAAACAGGAAAAAATCATTTATGACAGCGAAGAAATGCAGTTTATTGCTGTAACGACTAAGGACGGCAGCGTGTTTTATGTGCTGATTAACTACTCAGCTGAGGGCAATGAGGACAATGTTTATTTCCTGAATAAGGTTGATGACTATGATTTATATGCATTACTTTATCAGGACGATGAAGACAGTCAGAATACTAATCCGGATTCCGCTGCTGCGGAAGCAGCAAGCAATGCCAACAAAGGAAAGAATAACAATAATGTTGTAAATGAAGCAACAACTACCACGGATTCTGCTGCACAGCAGACATCCTCTAAGAATCAGTCAAATGGTTCAAAAACGCTTATGATTACTGGTGTAGGTGTTGCTGTACTTGCAGCTGCTGGATTCATTTTCTATAAGATGAAGAATGGAAAGTCTAAAAAGAAATCAAATTCAGATGATTTTGATGGATTTGAAGATGATTTTGACGATATTACAACAGAGAGTGAGGACGAAGAATCGTGATATTGATTATTGGCGAAAAGTCCTCAGTAGCAAAAGCGATTTGTCCGGTAGTTGGAGCAAAGTCTAAAAAGGATGGATATATTGAGGGCAACGGCTATATTGTATCGTGGTTTGTCGGTCATATGGTTGGATTGCGTTTTCCAAATGAATATAAAGAGCATGAAGACTGGTCAGGAACATGGAGCTTTTCGCAGCTCCCTATGTTCCCTGAAAAGTGGAAGTTTGCTGTTCAAAAGAAAAACAAATCACAATTTGACATAGTAAAAGGCTTAATGCTCGATGACCGTGTAAACGAAATAATTTGTGCAACAGATGCCGACCGTGAAGGCGAATGTATTTTCCGATATGTTTATAACATTATCGGTTGTAAGAAAGCTGTAAAAAGACTGTGGGTTTCTTCTTTGGAAGAATCTGCGATTCAAAGTGGTCTACAGCATATGAAACCGATGAGTGCTTATGATTCGTTATATGCTGCTGGTTATTGCCGTGTAAGAGCCGATTGGCTAATAGGAATGAATCTTTCCAGATTGTTTACAGTACGCTTTTCCAATCAAAAATCATTGAATATTGGTCGAGTGAAAACGCCTACTCTCTCCATGATTGTGGAACGTGACGATGCTGTCAAAAATTTTGTAAAGCAAAAGTATTTTACTGTTGACCTTGATTGCGGAAGCTTTACAGCTGCTTCAGAACGTATAGATGATGAAAAACAAGCAGATACAATCATATCAAAGTGCTACGGTATGACTGCTGTTGTTTCTGATGTAAAGAAAGACTTAAAGACTGTTAATCCCCCGAAGCTCTTTGACCTTACTTCATTACAAAGAGAAGCCAACAAAAAGTATGGATACACAGCACAGCAAACGCTTACTTATCTGCAATCTCTGTATGAAAAAAAGCTTGCTACTTATCCCCGTACAGACAGTCAATATCTAACGGAAGATATGGAACAAAGTACATTAGAAGTGATTCAATGTATTGGTGAGGTTATGCCGTTCGGCGTTGTTGATATGCCCAACCTGTCCAGAAGTATCAATAACAAAAAAGTGACCGGACATCACGCTATTATTCCGACTTCTCGCATTAAATCAGAAAAAATTGATGATTTACCAACAGGAGAAAAAAATATTTTATCCCTGATTTCATTGAGATTGTTGTGTGCTGTATCTGAACCACACAAATATGAATCGGTAAAAATCATTGTTACATGTGAGGGCAATATATTCACAGCATCAGGACGAACAATTGTAGAAATGGGTTGGAAATCTATTGATGCGAAAATAGAAAATTCTGATAAATCAGAACAAGGACAGGATGAATCACAACTTCCGGATATAGAAAAAGGAATGACATTTGAAAAAGTTCCGGCTAAGAAATCTGTACACTTTACCAGTCCACCAAAATCCTTTACAGAAGATATATGCTGTGAAAGGGGGATAAGAAATCACCCATAGAAAGGAGCGTTCCCATGAAACCCAAGAAATTAGGCAACGGTA
>NZ_JAOQKB010000017.1:0-46695 GCF_025567215.1 Huintestinicola butyrica | reverse complement strand
AATGTGAGGGTTTGGTAAGGATGTTTTTAAGATTTAGGTTTTGCGGTATAGTATGTTGCGTACTATACCGCTTTCCCTTTCCACAAAGTGACCTTTGAGTGGTCGAATACTCCGATATGGTTATAGATAATTTCAATTTCCTGTAAGCGTTTACCGCTGCTCTTATCAGGAGCATGGACAATAATTTTGTCGATAAACTCATGTACAATTTCTGGTGTTAGTTCTGTAAGGTTAGTGTACTTGCGGACTACTGAAAGAAATTGCTTTACATCCACAGATTGTTTTTCTTCTTTCTGTAATTCTTTCTCTAAGGAAGTCTGTTCTTCCTGCAAAGTATGCTGTTCTTCCTCATATCCTTTTGAAAGTTTCATAAAGCGCTCATCTGAAAGTTTTCCACTAATATTGTCTTCATAAATCCGTTGAAAAATTTTGTCCAACTCTTGAATACGGGAATGGATTTCTGTAAGCCGTTTTTTCTTTTGCGACAGTTCTTTATTTCTTTGCCGCATATCCGTATCCATGACCATCTGAACAAATTCATCTTCATAATCTGATACATAGCGGATAACTTCTTTCAGGTTTTCCAGCACAATTTGTTCGACTACTACATTACGAATATAGTGCATAGTACATGATTTTGAATTGTGCCGGTAATTGCTGCATACAAAATTATGTTTCTCTGCGCTCTGTGCCATTTGCCTATGAAATGTCATTTTGCTTCCGCAATCTGCACAGTAGAGCAAACCAGAGAACATAGGCATATCCCCCATTTTGGTAGGGCGGCGTTTTCCGGAACGGATTTTCTGTACAATCTCAAAGGTTTCCTTGTCAATGATTGCTTCATGGGTATTCTCAAAAATCCTCCATTGTTCAGGACTGTTATCAATTTTTTTGCGATTTTTATAAGACTTAACATGGGTCTTAAAATTCACAGTATGTCCTAAATAATCCATTCTTTCTAAGATGTGAGATACCACAGTTGCACTCCACAGATACTTGTCAGGTGGAAGAACGGTTCGTGGCTTTTCCCCATGCTCTAACGCATAATAAGTAGGGCAAAGAATTTTTCTTTCCGTTAGAATATTGGCAATTCGTGTCGGTCCATAACCATTGACACATAAACGGAAGATTTCCCGAACCACTTCGGCGGCTTCTTCATCTATAAGCCATTCCTTTTTATTGTCAGGATTCTTCATGTAGCCATAAGGAGCGTGAGAACCGATATGCTCGCCTGCCATTCCTTTAGAACGTTTGACTGCACGGATTTTTTTGCTGGTATCCTTTGCGTACCATTCGTTGATTATGTTACGAAATGGGGTAAACTCATTCTCCCCCACATGGCTATCCACGCCATCATTGACAGCAATAAAATGGACATCCATGTTCGGGAACATAATTTCTGTGTACATTCCCACCTGCAAATAATCACGCCCAAGTCTTGACATATCTTTGACTATAACGCGTTTGATTCTTCCTGCTTCGACCTCTGCAATCATTCTTTGAAAATCTGGTCTGTTGAAATTTGTACCAGAAAATCCATCATCTACAAAAAACACATAAGGCTGATACCCATGTTCGATTGCATAACGCTTCAGGATTTTTTTCTGGTTAATAATACTGTTTGAATCACCCTCCTGTTTATCATCTTGTGAAAGCCGACAGTATAATGCGGTTAATTCCTCTGTTTGATTTCCAATCGGATAAATGGAAGTGATAGTGTTGTTTGACTGCTGTAACATAAATACCTCCTATCCGACAGTCAAACAGACAATGCTTTTGCAACTTTATTGTACCGCATTTTCTGTTTTCTGTCTGCCCTGTTTTATAGCAAAATTATTGTTTCAAGTCATTACGGATAAGCCTTTTTACTTTCGTTACTGCGTCTTCCTGTGCCTGTTCTTTTGAGCGGGATTTTACCACATAACAGGTGTTTCCTATCTGGTATTCCCGTATCATTTCAGGGGCAGGATTCTTTGTGTTTTCCATAAGATAACAACCTCCTGTTATTTTCTTTGAAGCAAACCGAACAGCTTTCGCTAAAGCTCATGGGAATCTCACCCCTGAATGGTTCTCATCCAGCCGTACCCTTTGCCAGCGGTGCTACATCATCACACGGACTAAGGCTGTACGGAAGTATCATTATCACAATAGAAAGTTCATGGCGGCAGCTCTGCGGTAAGCTACTTATGGAACGCTGGCAGGAATCGCTATCCGGTATCATCCCTCCTTTGGTGGGTCACGGCGTGCCAGCCCAACGGCTCTCTTTCTATCGAAACGTATTCGGCTGCTTTATGCTGCGTTGATTAGACGCTTTCTTTTTCAAGGAACAATCCGGCTTTGTCAGCCTGTTAAAATGCACTGGTGATAATGCACTTTAATAGACGGGCAAGCTCTGTCTGGGAAGCATGGGCTTGTCCATGCTTCCACAGGAGAGCGTTATTTTTACTTTGGTTCCCTGATTTCAAAAGATAAAATCTTTGCAATCAGACGTGTTTCCATCCGGCGGCGTAGGGTTTCATCTACAACCATGTGGGTGTTCCCGTATTCGTCTTTCATGGGACGCATGGAACGGCTGGCAATAAAACCGCTGTAATGGCGTACAATCTGGTTGACTGCTTCAATATCGCCGTCCGCAGCCCTTACAATCACAGGAAACGGAATCATAGGGTGCTTTGCTGTCATGCTTTATCCTCCATAAACTTTTTGATAAATTCCAGTCCGGCGTGTCTTCTTCTCTGGATGGTAGAACGGTTGACTTCCAGAATTTTTGAAATCTCCGTATCGTCAAATCCGAGGAAATAATATCTCAGGATAACGTCACGTTTCTTTCCGTCCAGATTTTCCAACGCTTCTGCTAACAGGCTGTTTTCAATGCGGACAGTAAATCCATCCATTTCAAAAGTATGGAAATAGGATGGATAGGTGTCTTCGGAAGAAAACAGATTGACGGTGTAATCGTCCATATCACAAAACAGGGTTTCCCGTTTGCACTGCCTGGACAACGCTTTGAGATAGTCTTTGCGTTCATCTTCCATAGCGACTTTACAAATGTAATCAAACTGGTTCTCTATGGTTGTCTGAAATTCAGATGGCTTCATCATTGCTCACCCCCTTTCCAGCCTTGAAAGGGAGCGAGTTGATAGAAATTTCTGCTTCTTCCCCCCTTTTCGCTCTTAGTCCCGACAGGACAGGGGGTGTAGTTGCATTTTTGAATAAAAAAATACACCCATTTTAAAATAAAAATGAGTGCATGAGAAATAACAGTAGAATAAATATGACTTGTCAGTTCATATTCAAAGTCGGACTTCCACAGTGGAGGAGCTATACTTTTTTTAACGAATGCAACCTATGTATGCTGTATAGCAGCAAAGAAATTCCCATAGCGGCAGCCCTCCTAAATGCCGCTAATTTATGTTATAGGTAGCAGTAGACAAAAAGAAGCGGCGGCTTTAAAAATTAAAGCCACCGCTTCAAAGGCGCGTGAAAGTGTATCTGCTCTGCGACAGCTTTTTT
This sequence comes from Huintestinicola butyrica, assembly GCF_025567215.1. Classification (NCBI taxonomy): domain Bacteria; kingdom Bacillati; phylum Bacillota; class Clostridia; order Eubacteriales; family Oscillospiraceae; genus Huintestinicola; species Huintestinicola butyrica. The sequence goes on along the minus strand of NZ_JAOQKB010000017.1, from coordinate 43,182 downwards.
TCTTTTGCCGTCGTTCGGCAGGTACTATCAATCAAATTATTTACCAACCCTTTTTTCTAACTGCTTTTTTCTTCTTACCAACAGTCAATGTACCAGGTTTTTTCTTTTTATTTGCAAGAATAATCATAGAAATCAAGAAAGTCAAAACTATTGTAATGAAAGCGGGGAAAATGTGATAAGTATAACCATATTCCGCACCACAAGTAGGGTCTACTAAAATCATGCTTGCTTTAATCGGATAATAATTTAACAGTGTTCCTTCAAAAGTTCCAAAATATCCATACACAAAAGCTAGTGCAACTCCACCCAAAAAATTATTTGCCGAACAACAGAATATCAGAATAATCGGCAAGACTGAAATATAAATTCCTATATTCGCCCCAGTAACACGAATAAACATATTGAGTAGATTGCCAAAATGAACTCCCGGAAATCCGACAATAATATTGATTACTAATGCTATCACACAACCTATAAGACTAAAGCTGATTGTCAACAGCAATAGAATAAGTAATTTTCCAGAAAGTAACTGTTTATATGGAATAGGAATTGTTAATATATTCTTCATAGTATCGTCTGTATATTCCCTTGTTATGATATAACCTGCAATCAGCGCAATAATAATCGGGAAAAATAAGGTACAGTTACTAATCATAACCTGTTGCATAAAATAGTCAAACGTCCATGTCTGTCCACCGTTGGCTGTGGAATAAAACAGTGACAGCAACGGAGAAAGTGTTGTCATAATAATTCCGGCTTTTATTACAGAATATCGTTTTAATTTTAAAAATTCAGTTTTTATTATATTTCTCATATCTTTTACCTCGTCCATTTTTTATAAAAGCGAATTATCAGCCACAAAGAAAGTATAACTGTAATTGCCATAATAAAAATTGTATGGCAAGTGGTTGGTACAATCGCATAGGCTTCCGGCAAAAGATTATCTTTTTGCAAATTATCCATCATTAAGCCGCTTGTCCAGTTCATAACACATATAACCGGAAAAGAATTTAAGAAAGCAATTTTGGCAGCACTTATAGATGTCCCAATCGTTCCCAGTATGCCCCAGTTAAAAATGGAATAAAAAAATGCAAGCAGGATAGAAAGTAAAAAACTTTTGTTAAAGTAAATAATTAAAAATACAATCGGTAAAGAAGCTGCTACGATAAGAACTCCAAAAATAAGGCTCATAAATATCTTATAAGTCATACCGTAAACCATTCCTACATGAAACAATTTACAAAACAACGCAACAGACAATGTGCTTATCAGACAAAATGCAACGCTGAAAATAAAGAGCATAGAAATTTTTGCCATAATGAGTTGTGTATTTGTAACTGGAATTGTTCTAAGGTTTTTGGAAGTATCGCAATCTCTTTCTATAAAAAACAAAATAGCGGCAATGATACCAATTAGACATGGAAGCAAAAAAACTAAACCATATCCCAACATCATTGTATAGACATAATCAAATCGGGTTTGAAGATAGTGTTCCGTTGTATCTGCACCAGTTCCCGCCTTTGCCATATATGCCAAAATCAGCGGAAAAAATAACGACAATGACATCAGTGCATACAACAGTCTTTTTCGCTTTAATTTCCAAAATTCGCACTTAATCAGTTTAAGCAATTCCTTCGCCTCCTGTCACACGCTTGAAGTAATCTTCAAGACTTTCTTCACAAGTATGGGCTTCTGATACCTCCAATCCATTTTCTACAAAAGCAGTCACGATTTTTCCTACGGACAAATCAAGATTATGCAAGCGTAAATTGTGGTCGTCCTGTATAGAGAAATGGCTCTCATGGAAAGTACGCTCTAAAATTCTTGCTGCCTGTGCGGTATCAGAAAGAGTAAATCGGATATGTTTGCTGCTTTTTTGTTCCAGTTCCGCAAGACTTTCTTCTTCCAATAGTGCGCCATGGTCGATAATTCCAATATCATCTGCTAGCAAAGAAATCTCCGAAAGGATATGACTGGAAATTAAAATTGTTTTTCCCTTTGTATCGCAAAGCTCGCGAATAAAAGAACGTACTTCTGCAATTCCAATCGGGTCAAGCCCATTGATAGGTTCATCTAAAATCAGAAGTTCAGGGTCGTGCATAACTGCAAGTGCAATCGCAAGTCGTTGTTTCATACCAAGAGAATACTGGGAAAACAGTTTTTTGTCTTTATAAGGCAATCCTACCAAATCCAATGTGTTTTTAATTGAATGACGGTTGGGTATGCCCCGTAAGGTAGCAAAAATTTGTAAGTTTTCCGTAGCAGTCAAATTAGGGTAAAAACCGGGCGACTCAATCAGACTACCGATACGGGGCAACAATTTCTTTTCATTCCCCTGCAAAGACTTTCCCCATATTTTAACTTCGCCGGAAGTTGGCTTTGTCAATCCAAGTAGCATTTTCATAGTAGTCGTTTTTCCGGCTCCGTTTCTTCCAAGCAGTCCGTAAATTCTCCCTTTCTGCACATGAATATTTAAGTCAGCGACACTCTTTTGTGAGCCGTACTGCTTTGTAAGATTTTTTGTTTCAATGATATAATTTTTGTCCATATTCAAACCTCCTGTTCTGTAAACTATTCTATCATACCAACCTTGCATTAACCTTGCCGCAACCTTGCATTAACCTTGCAATTTGAAATATTTCTCCCCAAATAATTAAGGCTCCCGTCAAAAGGACGGGAGAACCTTACTTTGCTAAGGGAAAAAGCAAAGTAAATTCTGTTCCTTTTCCCTGTATGCTATTTACTGTTATTGTGCCGTTCATCTTTTCTACAAGTTGGTGTGCGATAGAAAGCCCAAGACCGCTGCCTTTTTCAGACCGTCCCTTATCGCATTTATAGAGTCGTTCAAAAATATGCTTCAAATCTTCTTTTTCAATCCCTATTCCATTATCTGCTAATCGGATTTGCATATTTTTTTCCTGCTTTGACAGGATTATTTCTATTTTATCCGCATGACTGTGAGAAATTACATTCTGAATAAGATTGTTCAATATCCGCATATAGCCGTCCGTATCAAGTTTTACCCGGAAAGGCTGTTCGGGAATATCAATGTTGTAATCTATCTGCTTATCTTCAAATATGGGTATCCAGTCAATCAAGATATTTCGTGTCAGCTCCGCAGCTTCAACAATATTTATATCCATAGCAAACTCATTAGAATTTAATTTGAACCAGTCAAAAAGAACATCAATATATTCTTTCAAATCGTGAGCTTTGCGGCGGGCTGTTTCGATATAGTCGTCCCTGTCTTTTCCTGTAACAATTCCTTTATGTGCAGCGTCAAGATACCCAATAAGCGTTGTAAGCGGTGTCCGAACATCATGGGAAAGACTTGTCATAAGCTGTCGGTTTGTTTCTTCTGTCTGCCGGACAGTAGAAAGCCTGCTCTCATAAGACACAACAATCTCATTTATTTCATAGGCAAGAGGGGCTACCAGTTCATTTGTTGCAGATAAAATACGCCTGTTTCCATTTCCGTTTTTTACATCAATCAATGTGTCTGTTATCTCGGCTATCTGTTTTTTAACACGTCGAATAGCAAAGCAGGAAACAAGAATGGAAAAAAGTGCAATTATTATGGATAGAAAAATGACTGCTTCCATAGAAAATCAAACCTCCTTGTTAAAACGATAACCGATACCTTTAATCGTTTGAATATATTTTGGACTTCCGGGATTTACCTCTAATTTCTTGCGAAGTCGGCTGATAATCGCCATAATGTTGCTGTCATCATAGAAATATTCCTCTCTCCACACTTCTTCATAAATCTGTTGCTTTGTCAGAATTTTCCCTTGATTTTTCGCGCAGTATAAGAGTAAGTCAAATTCTTTTGGAGGCAGTTCAAAAGTTCCATTTTCCGTAGTAACAGAACGATTTTCAATGTCAATTTTCAACCCGTCAAATTCAAGCTGCTGTGTCATTCCGTCTGTTTGATTGAAACGGGTATAACGCCGTATAAGAGAAATAATACGGGCTATTAGTTCGTCCATGTCAAAAGGCTTTGTTAAATAGTCATCGGCTCCTGCGCGTAAGCCGCGCACTTTGGAAGCGCTGTCATTTTTAGAGGTAAACATCAAAATCGGCAGACTGTTTTCTTTTCTGATTTCTTCCAATGTTTCAAATCCGTCCATACCGGGCATCATAACGTCCAGTATCACAAGTTGATATTCTTTTTCTTTTAATTTTTGTAGTCCCTCTTTTCCTGTATTACAAAAATCAGCTTCTATATCTTCTGATAAAACGCTTCGCTTAATCAGCACACAAAGCTCTTTATCATCATCTATAATCAAAACTTTATTCATGGTGTAGCTCCTTTCCTTGTTTTGTTCTCCCGTCAATCGGTTTTTCCGCGTCCTTTGGTATCAGCCACATATACCCAAGTTTTGAAACACCGGGGATGCGGTTCTCTCTGCATAGTATCTGTACACGCCGTTCAGAAATCCCCCATTTCTTCGCTGCTTCGGGGCAAGACATATATTCCATAACACCCAAGTCCTTTCTACAAATCATATCAGTATAATTATAGTCGGGCATACGAATAATAGCAAGTGCAAGCATATGAATTATTATGGCTATAAATAGGAACTGTATAGACGTATTCAGTATGAAAGAGGAACAGTAGAATGTATATGGGTGAATAAATATGGCAAAAAGACCAACAGCTAAATATGACTTTAAGGCTTTCGGACAAGCTATCAAAGCAGCGAGAACCGAACGAAAAGAGAGCCGTAAAAAAGTAAGTGATGAAATGTATATCTCACCACGTTATCTTGCTAATATTGAGAATAAAGGACAACAGCCGAGTTTACAAATTTTTTATGAGCTTGTAACACGCTATGATATATCCGTAGACCAATTCTTTTTCCCAGATAAATCAGCGGAAAAAGATACACAACGTAGGCAGCTTGATACACTGCTTGATAGTATGAGTGAGAAAGGAATACGGGTAGTCACCGCCACAGCAAAAGAGATAGCCGAAGTCGAAACAGAGGACAGGGGAATGTCCAGAACAGAATTTTAACGTGAAGACACATTGTAATCTTTCAGGAAATACAATGTGTCTTCTGTTTTATATAGCTTATTTCACAATCTTCCAGTTTTCCCCGTTCTTTTCCAGTACAAGGTTAAACTGTGATACCTGTGTTGTCATGGTCTGGTTATCCAGATATTTTACTGCAAGGGAAGCTGTCACCTGATTTCCGTTTCGGTTATAAACCGGATTTACCAGTTCCGAGAAAATATACTCTTTTCCCACAGTTTTCAGCACACCCTCATTTACATAATAGGTCAGTTCCTTTGCGGTTGCCGTAGGGTACAGCTTGAAAAAGGTGGTGAGAAATTCGTTGATTTCCTCCGTAGTGATGGAATCCACCGTACCGTCACTTTGTACCGCTTTTGGCGTATAGCCGGATTTTACGGGAACGCTGGTAATGGTTGGATTCTGGATAATCGTCAGGTTTCCAGAGCCGTCCACATAGACCGTCACCTGATAGGCGGAACGGACGGTTTTACCGGATTCTCCCTCTGTGATACGCTGTTCCACTGTATAGGTCACTTGATAATGCTGCTCCTTTTCTTCTGTGATTTCCCATATCTGAAAATCGGTCAGGGCAGACGATACGGGGATGTCCTTTCGGACAGTATCTACATTCAGGGCTTGCAGTTCTCCGGTGAGATACCCTTTTAAAGCATTTGTCCGGCTATCAATGGAAGCGGCGGACTGTTCCCATGAATAGTAGACTTCTGCGAAATTCTTCACAAAATTCTCTATCTTGTGCGTGTCGAGGATTTGTTCCTCAATCACTTTGGTTTCATGGACAGTATGAATGTCTATCGCCGTGAAATTCTTATAGACGGCAAACAGGAAGCTCACTGCCAGCAGCACCCACAGGGCAATCACGGTTTTTTTGTGGGTATTGACTTTGTAAACTTTCAGTTTCTTTTCTTTCTGCTTTTTCTGGTTTTCCTCTTTTCTAATCTGAATCATATCGGTTCATCCTTTCTTATTGTTTGATTCGTCCGGCTCCGGCAAGGTGCTGTTGCCAGTAGGAGCCTGTCAGGTCTGCGTAACCAATGGGATTTCCGGCATGGTACATCCGGTTATTTCCCACATACAGCCCCACATGGGTGATGTAGGTTCCGGCGTTGTAGGTGGAGTGGAAAAAGACCAAATCCCCTGCTTTTGCTTCGGACAGGGGGATATGCTGCGTCACATTGTACTGTTCCTGTGCTGTCCGTGGCAGGGCGATTCCCGCCTTGCCATAGCACCACTGCACCAGTCCAGAACAGTCAAAGGAAGTGGATGGGGAATCGCCCCCGTACACATACGTCCAGCCCTCATACTTTAAGGCTTCCTCCATGATAGCCTGTACCGTTTCATCATCAAACTGTGCCACGGTCAGGTATTGCGATACCAAGAGGACATAGAACATATTTCCGTAGGAATACCGCCAGCCGCCGTTTTTCGCTACGGCAACAGGGTTGGTGTAGGTGACTTTCTTTCCGCCGGATTTGTCCCTTGCGAAGCTCTCTGCCAGTTCAAAGGTGTATTTTTTTCCGTGCCCTGCTACATAGTCTAGGAAACCACCGCCGTAGTTGTAAGACTGAATCACACTATTTAAATCACAGCCCTTTGTTTCTGCCGCTGCGAGCAGTTCCGAGAAATACTTGCAGCCTTGTTTGATGGATTCCTCTGTGCTAAGAGAGTTCGGGGGAAGCCCCAGAGATTCCGAGGACTGCATAACGTCTTCCAGCGTGCCGCCGGATTCCACCTGAATGATGGCGAGCAGCACATTTAAATATTCCTCTATGCCATATTCCCTTGCATACTTTTCCAGCATAGGTTTATGGGCGAGGACTTCCTGTGATACGCTCACGCCCCCATAGATAAGATTTCCGCCGCTTCCTCCGTCTTCCTCATCCGAGAAGACAATCACCACCAAAAGGAGCAGGGAGAACATCATCACGAACACGCCGGAACAGGCAAAGAAAAGGTGTCTTAATTTCATGGTTTCTCCCCTTTCTTTTGTTTGGCAGTCGCTGTTACCGTTTTTGTCCACTCCTTTCTGGCGGTGGTACGCCGGATGGTAAAGTTTGATTCTTTTACCACAGGGGCAGCCCGTTTTCTTTCCGGTATCACAGGAGCCGTATCGTTCTGGACAGGTCTTGCCGGATGGGGAGCAGCAGGTGTAGTAGTTGTCTTTTGTCTTTCCTCTGGTTTGTCTGGGGAAGCCGGAGGGACTATCTGGCGTTCTGCCCTTACAGACGGTATCTGTTCATGGTGGATGGAAGCCGCTTTTACCACCGGAATAGAAGCCAGTTCTGCCACAGTTCCCCCATAAGGAACCTGTCCCCGTTCCCTGATGGATGGGAAAGCTGGCTGCATGGCTGGTTTTCCTGCATGAGCGGTATCTGCATGATGTCGGAAATCTTCTGGCTGCTTTGCAGTAACAGGGCGTTCATGGACAGGAGCCGCCCCTTTGGGTGCTTCGGAAGCTCTCTGTTGCGGCTGTTTTGCCTGTTCCAGTTCCGCCCTGCGTTCTGCAATGGTCTGTCTGCGGCTTTCTGCCTGTGCGTTCCGCTGTTCGGCTCTGGCAGTTCGGGTCTGGGTCACGCTGGAAGTAAACTCCCGTACTCCCTCTGATACCTGTGTTTTCCCGTGGTAAAGGGCGTACTTTGCATTGACAGGCAAATCCTTTGCCTGCTCCCGAAGCTGTCCGGCAGTATCGGCTATCTTATCTTTGGTATCTGCCGCCGCACCTACCGCAGAGCCAGCCCGTTTCCATACGGATTCCTGTTCCGGTGCTGCCTGTCCGTCTGGTCTGCTGTGGTCTGCCTGTGTCCGTTTGGAAGAGCCGGAGTGGAAAGCAGTTCTCTGGTCTGAACCAGCCTGTTTTCCTGCGTGGTAGGCAGCCGTTCCAGCCCCAAGAGCCGCCACGGAACGTCCTAACTTATGCTGTAAACGGTGCATATGGGCGTGCATGAGCATACGGGGTCTTCGCATGATACGGCTCCCCATGCTTTGGGAATCGCCGCTCTGTAAGGAGAACATCCCCATCAAATCCCCCAGCTTGAAATAGATTCCGGCAAAGGTCACTATCTGCAAGAACGCCGTCAGGAAGAACGGATATTCCCCAGACAGGTTGTAGAGCATGGTGGAAATACTGAACGCTACCGTGATAATCAGGGTGATTCCGGCTCTGGTAAGGATGGTATTGAACAGTTTTGTAATGGCACGCTTTGACATCCCCTCAAAAGAGGGAACCATGCTAAGGAGGAAGCTCACAGGCAGGAACATGGCGTAGATGATAAAAAGCACCTGTGAGAAAATCATTATCCCCGTGAGCAGGAATACAAAAATGGAGATACCGATATTGAAGATAAATAGGAAGAAGACGGTTCCCAAGCGGTTGATGGTCTTTGTGATGGTAAGGTTGGTGTTTTCCCTGTCTTCGATTTCCTCCACCACGATTTCTTCCCTGTCCTGCCCGTTGTTTTCGTCTGGGCTGGTTGAGAGCAGGCTTTCCACACGGTCAGCCCCAATGCTTTCCACATCCGAGTTGCCGTATTGCAGCAGGAGCCACGGCTGCTTGACCTGAATGGAAAACAGGCTGTCCCGTATCAAATCCACACTGTCTTTTCCTTGACTTTCCGAGTTCGGCAGCACAATCTTTGTACCAAGGGTCAGGCTGGCATTGCTGATGTCTGCGGAAAATTCATTGATTTTCCCGATATAATCAGGGGCATAAGCGATAAAGGCAGCGGACAGCACGAACACCACCACGAAGTTCACAACGGCATGGATGGCTTTTGTGGTTTCCCGTTTGATAAGCCCTGTGTAGGCAACGTAAATCCCCACCACCAGAATGAGAATCAGCAGGAACCCGACATAAAATCCCTCCGAGGACAAGCCGCCAGTGGTAACGCCTGCAAGGGTCTGCATATTTTTCCCAATGGAATCCGCCGTAGAGGAAATGAAATCCAGCGAGTAGGCTTCCTGAATCAGATACCCTGTGGCGTTGGAAAGGTACAAGCTGATTGTCCAGATAAAATTTGTGATGGCATACAGCCCGTACATCACCTGTTTTCCGATACCGTCCAGCCAGTTCCACGGGAGCCAGTCCCATCCGCTGTCCACATAAAAATCAAGCTGGTAGTTGTCCAGAGGATATTTGCTGTATTCGTTGGCAGTATCCACCGTATCATCCACCAGTCCGGCAGCGTGGGCGGCTGTGCCGAAGACTGCAAGCAGCAGGAGGATGAGCAGGAGTGCCAGAAGCACCCTGCCAATCACTTTTCCTGCCGTCTTCCAAGACAAGCCCTTTTTTGTGTGATGAGGAACTGGGAATTGCGGTCGGTTGGAAGTTCTATGTATCACCATCATTCCACCTCTTTTCTTACGGGCGGTCTGGTATCAAAGGCGTGGAACAGGTCTTCAAAGATAGGATGGAACTGTATCACGCCCACACGCCCGTACAAATCACTGATAAGGCACTGTCCGTTTTCCAAGTCACGGAGCCGCTTCTGGTTGTTTTCATCTTCGGAATCCACCCCGAAAAAGGCGAGGGTCTTTTTGATTTCGTTGATGTCCGTGGAACGGAACGCAAACTTCAAGCCCAGATTGTTTTTCAGTTTTTCATCCAGCAAATCGTCCGTGTTCTGGGTGACAAAATAAACGCCTGCATTCATGGCACGTCCGGCACGAACCAGCTTCATGGAAAGGGTCTTGCCCTGTGCCACCTGTAAGAAGCTCCATGCTTCATCCAAATCCACAATCTTAAACACGCTGCGGTCGGTGTGGATGAAGTCGAGGGCAAAGGTGCTGATTACAATGAGCATTGCCACGGAAAGCAGCTCCATTGTGGTGTATTCTTCAAATGAGGTTTCCTTATCCGGCAGCACCAAATCCGCTACCTGAATGATATTGAGCTGCTTTTCAAGGCTGATGGACTGTGTGACATCCCCATCCGAAAAGAGCAGGTGTGCAAAGTCATAGTCCGTAAAGGATTCGATATGGTCGGCTATGCTGGTGCTGATGGTGGTTCCCTCCGCCCGTAGTTCCTCAATCACTTTGAAAAGCCCCCGTTCTTCACTGTTTGTTACTGCACGAATAGCTTTCCGAAGAACAGGGAACTTCTCCCCGTCACGGCTGGAAATGCCGGTTAAAAAGGTCAGGATGTCGATTGCCAGTGATTCAGAATCCTTTGGGTTCTCCATAATCACATACGGGTCAAGTAAGCCCCTGTTCTGTTCCTCCGAAGTCAGGTTTACGATATTGATTTCATGGGCGATTTCCGGCAGGGTTTCTTTCCAGCGTCCCCGTTCCGCTTTCGGGTCAACAATGAGAGCCTGTGCCCCAAATAATACGGAATAATAGACAATCATGTTGTTACTGAATGATTTTCCACCGCCGAGGGAGCCGACAAAAGCGGCAGCAAGGGCGTTGGTGACGGAGCCTTTTACCCCTTGACTGGCAAGGGCAGGCTTTAAGTACACGTTTCTTCCTGTATCAAGACTGTACCCGATATAAATACCCTCCGTTTCCCCCAACATCTGGGTTGCCCCGAAGCCAAGACCAGCGAGGAAGTCGCTGGTGACATACTGGATGTAATCGTTCAGATACCGTTTGCTGGCAGGGAGAAATTCCCCATGCAGCCCCAGCATATCCCCAAAGGGGCGAACCAGTTTCACGTTCAAATCGTCATAAAAATCGTTCACCTCATTGCAACGTCGTTTCAGTTCTTCCAAGTCGGGAGCCGTCACACGCACCACATAGGACAGCTTATACATGGATTCCTTGCTCTGGTCTAAGGTGGATTCCAGCTCATTCACGCTGTCTAAAGCGTCCACCACGTTTGTACTGGTTTCGCTGTCATTCTGCCATGCATGGTTGTCCAAATCTTTCAGCTCTTTTTTCTTGTTCCGCACCGTGGAGAGGGCTTTCCGGTTTGTGACAATCTCCACATTCATAGAGGTATCAATGGGAAAGGTGAATTGCTGCTGTTGATAGTAAAAGATTTCCGAGGATGGGAAGTCCAGTTCCCCTACAATGCTGTTGATGGTAAAGTAGGCGGCATACACTGTCCCGTCTTCCTGTTCGATTTTCAGATACCGCTGGTTTTCCTCTATCAGACAACGGGTGGGTTTGATGAGGTCATAGTATTTCACCAGTGTTTCCTCCTGAAACCGCTTCTTCGGCAGGTAATACTCATAATCTTCGTAGGCGGTTCCGGTCTGTCCGTATAAATGCTCAATCAGATAGCCAAAATCGTCCTTATCAAGCCGCCGGACTTTAAAGCGGCGTGAGATTTTACTTTCCAGCAGTTTTTCCATCTTCTGAAACCGCCAGATTTCCTCATTGCTCATGGAAACAAAATCCCCCATGAGCTTGTGGTTGACTTCATGGAGGAAGTCGGAAACAGCGGTCTTTGCTTCCCTGCGAAACTGCTTCATGGTGACTTCCTGCTCATTGACAAGCAGCTTGAAGCCGATAAAAAAACGGTAGTCCACCTGATTTTCCCCTATCATGGAAATCAGGGCTTCGGTCTGTGCGTCAATCTTTGCACAGGCAACGTCTTTTAACCTGCCTGTCACTTCCTGTTTGGAGCGTTCCTGTGCCGCCCGTATGCTGGATTCCGTGCTGATTTGCAGGGCGTGAATCTTTCCATCCCTGTTCTGGGCGATAAGCTGCCGGAAGGAATCGTGTACCTGATATTTCTGTTCGGGGCTTAAAAAGGAATAGTTGTAGGGAAGCAGCTCATAGTAAGCGAAGCACTCCCCGTCATGGTTGAACACAAGGTTATTTTCGATATACTTAATCGGATATGCCATAAATATCACTCCTTACTGCCGTGATGGGCTGTGCCGGATATTCCTTTTCCAGCTTCACGGGCTTTCCTGCATAGGTCAGTTTCGGGCGTACCAGATATGCCAGTACGGATTTCAGGAAGCCGTAAGGCTTCTTCCCGTCAAAGGTCTTCTGGCACATGAACCAAGTGAGGGCAAAGGGTACGCCGAAGTATTTCAAAAATGCCCCGTCAATGAATGAAAGGGGAGGGAGGTTCCCCAAGAGCATAACTGCAAACACCGATACCACGAACCACGCCATCTGTGTGAACGTGATGGGGAATGGCAGCTTAAAATCATTGATGGAATAGAGTACCTTTTCCACCGACCAGATACTGGTATAGCTTCGTATTTTCTTCATGTTGTCCGTCCTTTCTAAAAAATGGGGACAGCAAAAGAGCCGCCCCTGAATAAAAAATCCGCCTGCATTTCCTGAAAGAGATACAGACGGGTCTACCGTAAGATTTCATATACGCCGTGGTTCGTGACAACAAAGGTTCCATCCAATTCCATGTCACGCCCATAGGCTGCATAGTCGATATAGTTTTGCAAGTGTGCCGGAAGTTCGCCAAGCTGTCCGCTTTCTTCCAGATAGTAGCGAGCCACATCCGCCATATCATCACAGCCGGAATGGCAGATAATATCATCTTCATGCTCACAGAGTTCTTCGATACTGCCAAAGTAGGATTGCAGCTCTGATAGTTCCTCCTGAATGTATTCCGGTAAGTCCTCCACCATTTCACACAGGCGGTTGATTTCCTCAATGGGGGTATATTCGTCAATCTCAAAGGGCAGCTCATAATCATGGATGGCGTATTCCTCATATTCATCATTCAAACCGATACGTTCTTTGACTTCCTCAAAGTCCACAGGCGGCGTGAACCATGCCCCTACCAGTTCGCCCTCATTGTATTTGCCTAAGTTGGCAATGTAAATCCGCATTTCCTCCACAGTGTCACCTCCATTCTCTGTCATGCTCCTTTTGGGGAGTTACGCTCCCCAAGTCCCTAGTGGACTTCCGCCATGAAGCAATCATAGCTTGCTCCATAACGGAAGTGTAACAAGGGTTTCCTATGCACCGATAATCTTATTGAACAGTTCCAGTAAGATGTCCTTTACACCGTCCGCATTGAAGACCAGACCGACCGCTACAAGGGACACCACCAGAAAACCGATAAGTTTGGAAAATTCCCTCTTAAATCCGAGGTACAGTCCAATCACCACGATTGCCAGCAGCACAAGGGACTGGGCGTTGGATAAAAACCAGTTGTAAAGATTCTGTCCGAAATTCATAAAAGCTCCTTTCTTTCCTGTAAGATTCCTTATGTTTCAAGATTGCCGCCGTTAAAGCACCACCTCCTTTGCAGCAGCGGCTTGCTGCTTCAGGATTTTTTCGTGCTTCTCCGTCAGCTTTGCATGGGTGATGATGTCATGGACAATCTGGGTGTGGTTCATCTTATCCAGACGGAGAGCCAGCTTTAACGTGGGTGCTACCTGATGGGAGAGCCAGTGCAGGGTGCGTTCAAAGGAATAGGGTTCCGGTTTGGTTGTCAGTTTCAGACTTCCCCTGTGTTCCCCTATAAACCACGCCCATTCCTCATTGATACGCCAGTCAGAACGGGGCTTTGCATTGTCCCTGTCCACGAACCGGACATAGCGGTTGATGATTTGAAAGGCTGTCCGTTCTGGATTGTCATGTTCTAACAGGTCACGGATGGCGTAAAAGGCACGCTCATTTTTCAGCCGGATTTCAAAGCGGTTCTTTACCTCTGCGTCTGCAATGGGAATATCGTGCTTTTTGTACTGCTCATAGTCCTTTTCGTAAATGCAGAAGTACACCTCACTTTGGAGGGAGCCGATATACAGGGTGTTCCCCATACATTCTTTTTCCTCACGCCGTACCAGTTCACCGCTGCGGTAGCTTTTGAAGCTGCGGAAGACCGAGATACATTCCTCATTCCGGCACTTCTCTGTCAGATGGGGAATGTTCAGGATTCCCGTTTTATCATTGATGGCAAGGTCAAGCCGCTTCATCACGCCGTCCTCCATGAGAACATCCATAAAAAATTCATACCAGCTCCGTTCCTGTGCCAGAAGATAGCTTTCAAACTGGCGGCAGCCACGCCCTTTCAGTTCCAGCAGCACCCCTTTTTCCAATTCCGGCGATACCAGAACGAAAATATCCCCCAGATAGTAATGCTCTGTGTACGAGTAGAAGCCGTAGTCTTCATGGATAAAGTAAGATAGCTTTAGCCGCAGCACGTCTTCCACGATATGCTTCACATCCGTAGTGGGGAAGCGAATCCGCACATAGTCAAAGAGCATTTCAAGGGGATTGTCTGGATTGAAGCGTTCCAGAGCTTCCGTGATGGCTTCCTGTAATGCTTCGGATGGGTGAGCCTTGCCCGTTTCAATATCGCTCAGGTACGGACGGGTGATTCCGGCAGCTAAGGCAAGTTTCTGTTGTGAGATACCGTAACTTTCCCGTTTTTCTTTGATGTCCCGTACCCATGTTTCTTCATTCAGTGAAAATCCCTCCTGTCTAAAAAGCGTATGTCAACTTTCAAAGCCTTGTTGACATACGCCGGATATGGGGAAAATCCCTTGTGTACTGTGGGATTCTGCCCTGTTGTTTGGTTGTTGCCTGTCGATTTGTACCCCTCTGTTAGATACGAGGGGTTTATGCTGGCGTGCCTTGCGGCACACCAGCCACAGCAGGTCAGTCCGTTTCTGCGGCTTTCGCTTCGCACGCCGCCTGCACTCCCTGCCTGCTGTCTATGAGCTTTTTTATTTCCTTGAGGAAATCGTGTCCTTTTGGTACAAGGGGCGTGTAAAACTCCGAGATAACGCTGGTTCCCACATCCACATAGCCACGCCCCTTTATCTGCTTTAGGAAGAAGTCCTTTGTGGTTTCCCCAAACATCATTCCATAGCCCATTTCCGACATCCGCCCCAGAGCCACACGGAAATTGAACTGGTCACGGATTCCGTCCCCCAGATACTTTGCGTCTGGACGCTGGCAGGCGAGAATCAGGAAAAAGCCAGCCTGCCGCCCAAGCATAACGATTTGTTTTAGCTTGTTAAGGACAGCGGCATTTTCCTTTGTACCGAGCATTTCCATAAATGCCACATATTCATCAAAGATAAGGAAATGTGCCGGAAGCCCCAGATAAGCATAGTTTTCCCCTGTCCGGTAATTCTCCATGAGCTTCATGTCTTCGCTGCGTTTCATCATTTCCTCATAGAAACGGTCAATACAGGTGAGCATATCTTCCTTTTTGTAGTACACATCCGGCATAACCGCCTGTAAATCCGCAAGGTCGGCGTTCTTCGGGTCTAACACGGACAGGACGGCGTTGGTGCGGAGCAGGGCTTCAATAAGGGTCAGGATGAAATAAGTCTTTCCGCCGCCGGTTCCTCCGGCAATGAGCATATGAGGGAGCTTGTCATACTCCCACCAGACATTTTTCATAAGCCGGAGCCTGCCGTCCTTTGCCTGCACGTCCTCAATGGAGATACGGTTGGCAATAGTATCATAAAGCAGGGTGTACTCCACATAGGAATCCTTTAATTCCTTATCCGTCAGCTCACAGTATAAGCCGCTTTCCAGCTTTTTCTCCAAGTTTAAGAGCTGTTCCTGATATTTCCCTAAGGTGATTTCCACACGGATATGGAGCAAGCCCTGTTTCATCCGGTAGTAGATTTTAGGAAAGTAAGTGATGGTTTCTTTGGAACGGCTGGAAGACAAGTCCTTGAAAAAAGCGTCTTCCTTTTTTTGCTCTGATTCATACCACTTGTTTTCCAACACCATCCTTGCCAGCTTTTGGCGGTGGATGAGCTGCTTTACTTCATCCCTGCGGTATCGCCAGAACAGAAGAACGGCTGTAAGACACACCAACCCTGCCACGCCCATACTGAATAACAGGTAAGGGATGTTTACATCCTGTACTATCTGGGAGAGGGACTCTTCCTGCCAGTTGGTTCCGGCAATCTGCCGGATATGAAACAGCAGGACAACCAGCAGGAAGACAGGGAACAGAGAAGCAAGGGCAGTATGGAATACAAGGTCTTTATCCGTGGGACGGATACGTTTTCCACGGTGGAAAAGCTGCTTCATGGGAACAATCCTCCTTTCGCTTTCTTCTTATATTCCTGTTATTTTACAGGGGGAGCGTCTTTCTTCGGCGGCTGTGGATTCATGGCAGCCCCTTTTTTCAGGACAATATCCTCCGCCTTGATGTACCAGTCCACCTCTGCCCCCTGAAAGGTAGCCGTTGCCACGGTATCTGCCACAGGATTGATAAGTTCTACCTCTGCGTTGTAATCGAACTCCTTTAACGGCACGCTGGCAGGGATGGAAACCTGAATCATACGTCCCTGTCCTCTGGATTTTAAGTCATAGGTACGCTCCTTGATTTCTTCTGATACCGAGCCGTCTTCATTCTGGAGGTGAACCTCACGGCGGAGGGCAGAAAATTTCAATGCCCCGAATGTTGCTTCTTTGTCAATTACGATTCCGTTTGCTAATCTCATAGTTTGATGTCCTCCTTTTCCTTACGCTTTTACCATATCGTCAGCGTGCAAAATGTAGTTGGTAAAGCCCCTTGTGCCGATTTTATAGCCCTCTGCGGTGATACGGGGATTGACGAGCTTCACACGTTCCTCAAAATCAAAATGTTTCTCTCCGGCTTCGGCAGGGAGGATAACCACAATATCATCTGCCCTCTGTACGTCTGAATACAGGTTGAAACTACGAGAGAGTATCGCCATGCGTCCGTTGATTTTTCTCTGTTCTGTTTTGTCTTCTCCGGCAAACTCCAAGTTGCCGAATGTCTTTTCCATGTTGGGGATAACGAATTTTAATTCCATATAGATGTACCTGTCCTTTCTGAAATAATATAGTTGGTTCGATAGCTTCTGTTGATGTTCCACCCGACAACGGAGGAGAACGATTTTTCTCTGTCATACAAAACTGCCTTTCTTATTCATGTATGGTTTCTGCTATTCCTGCCATGATGTAATCAGCACACGGCAGGGCGATTGCGTTTCCAAGTGCTTTGCATCGTGCATTATCACTAATGGGTTGTCCTAAATTTCCATATGCTGTCCACCCCTCCGGTAATCCCATCAGGCGCTCACACTCAACAGGTGTCAAATTTCGGAGAACTCCGTCTTTTTCTTCCCCCTCATACCAGAATGAAATCATATTGACTGCTTTTGCCAGTAAAGTTGGAAAAGGTTCATCTGGCCGTCCGAAACTTGCGAGGAAAGCAGACTGGTTTCCTGATTTTGCAGCACTCCGCATACGCCGTTCCTGAAAGGGGCGGATGATGGGTATCTTCCCCCTTGTTTTATCAAGAGATATTCGACTGGCTCCGGCGGCGGGCAGCCCGTAGTCTGTGCAAGGCGGAGGAATCGGGAACATATCGCGGGGCTTAAATAGTATTTCTGCGGAACGCTGTCCTCTAAAATCCGCCACAAGGAAGATTCTTTTTCTTCGCTGAACAAGCCGGGGCTTTCCCCAATACTGGGCGTCCATGAGCCGCCAGCACAGGTCAGTTTTTCCCCCTCGCACCATACCGGCGTTAGCCCATCCTCCAGTAGGAGGCATTGAAATTTCGGTATCGGAAAATGATTGCAGCACGGCTCTAAAATCCATCCGGTCATTTGAAGAAAACGCTCCCATGACGTTTTCCCAAACAGCGATAACTGGATATAACCCATTTGTAGCACACCTCATTTCTTCTATAATTCTGATAGCCTGAAAAAACAGACCTGATTTGCTTCCAGCCAGTCCCTCACGTTTCCCGATTTTAGAAAGGTTCTGGCAGGGAGAGCCGAATGTAATAATATGGACAGGAGGGATGTGTCCTCCATGTATCTTTGTAATATCCCCTAAATGTTCCATGCCGGGGAAATGGCGTTTTGTTATGGCAATCGGGGATTTTTCAATCTCACTTGCCCAAACGGGAATGATTCCATTACGGGAAGCCGCAAGAGGGAACACGCCGATTCCGTCAAACAGGCTTCCTAATTTAAGGGCACACATAGACCGCCTTTCGTTTTACTTTTTCATGTGTTATTTCCATTTTTCTGCTCCTTTCCAGACAATAAAAAAAACACCATCAATGGAAGTCCATTCAATGGCGTTTGTTGTTGTCTGCTAATGTTTCAAGGTAAAGCAGAAAGCTCAATAGAAAAAGACGCAAATCTCAAAAATGCGTCTTTTTCTATCTTCATATTCATTTTTTATAAAAGCACTGTCTGCCTGCTGTCTGCAAAGCCTTGATTTTACTGGTTTTCTACTACCATCCTTATCAAAGCCTTGCTAATACAAGCTTTTCCTTTTTATTTTTCTTAACATACTGCGAATCCACCGTCAGAGTGGAAACCATTATAAGACCGCCAACCTTGTATTTTTTTGCATACAGCTGCGCAAGAACTCCGCCGTCGCTGATGCCGCACAATACAGGCTTTTCAATGCCCAGCTTTCCGAAAAGTGCATGAAGCAGATCAGCCATTTCATCATTCTTGCTGACCTCAACAGGATAGTTCATCATTATCACACGATAATCATTTTCAAGCGCCGAAACATATTTGATCCAGGAATGATAGATGTCCATTCCGTTGAGGAATACTACAGTCTGCTTTCCGCTGCCAGCATCGACAACCTGAAAATCATACCCCAAGACTGTTACCTTGCTGAATTTGTGTGTGTTGAAAAATGCGTTGTAATCTTCTGAAAATTTTCTCATATTATATCGCCCTTTCCGCTTATATATATTTCAATGGTGCGCAGTATCACCTGAATACTGTTCTCTATGGAAGCCTTCACCATGGTGTCGCTGTGCTCTCTTATGGCGTAGATAGATTTTATAAGGTTAACAAAGGTTCCTACATCAACGCCGTCACGCACGTTATTTATCAGCGAAAGCCAGATCTGTGCCGTTTTGAGCTGAGCATCGGGGTCAAACAGATCCTGTTTTTTTATGTGCTTTTGCAGCCAGAAAAAATCATTGACCGTAAGACTGCCCATAAGGTCATAATCGGAGTGGATATACATATTAAAAAAGCTGATAAATTCATGTGCTGACATCTGCCGCCGACCATTCAGTGCGGCAAGCAGCATTTTCTCTGTTTCTCTGTTTGCATAATCCGCAATTTCAAGGATAAAGTCCTCCTTTGAGTCAAAGAAAATGTAAAAGCTGCCCTTAGCAATCCCCACAGCGGAGGTTATCTTCTCCACAGACATTCTTTGCAGCCCCAGCTCTCTGCTGAGCCTTATTCCCGCAAGTATCAGTTCATGCCGCAGTTTTGTCATTTCTTCTTCTGTAAAAGCTATCGGCATTAGCACACCTCATTTCTGTGACCGTTTCTATTCATTTTGGTCACAGCTATATGTTACCATACGCTAACTGTAATGTCAAGCTATTTTGGAATGATTTGTTAAAGTTGTATATTTGCAACAAAATCTCATAAGGTTTTATGTATAAAAAATCGCAGAAGTCGGTATTGACCTCTGCGATTTAAAAGGATATTCAGAATATTTGATTATTAGAACCCGTCTTCACAAGCATATGCGCACGTCTTTTCGGCAAATTTTGCCGCAGACTGCGTTAAAAATCCTTGCCGGGCGAAAGCCCGCCTGCGGATTTTTGCCTACTCTGCAACAAAATTATGCTCGAAAATCCGCACACATTTCTTATGAAGACAGGTTCTTACTTAACAGTATAAAATCCTGCGCTTTTGGCGGGAACAGTGATAATGCCGTTTTCGGCAGAAGCCTTACCCCCGAAGCTGTAAATGCTTTCACCAAGCGAAGGATTGCTTTCAAAGGAAACCTCTCTGTCAGCGGGATTGATGATAACAAGTATCTTTTCGTCACCGCTGCTTCTTACATATGCAAGAGGATATTTGTTCTTTTCGGCATATACAAACTCTATCTCGCCCTTGCTGAGAAGTGCCTTGTGGGACTGCCTTATTTCTATAAGCCTGTTTATCTCATGCCACAGAGAATTTTCATCTGCCATTTCGGCAGCAGCGGTGGGTCTGTCGGCACTTTCGTCCTGCCTGATGTACAGCGCTTCCTTGGGTGCGGAGCTGAAGCCTGCATTTGTGGTGCTGTCCCACTGCATGGGGGAGCGTGAACCTGTTCTGCCGTAGCCGCCCTCAACAGAGGTAAGGCCCTCAACATATCTCATGCCGATCTCGTCGCCGTAGTAGATAAAAGGCGCTCCCGGCATTGAAAGCAGGAATGCAAAGGCAATTTTCAGGTTATCACCCTTGATAGTGCGTGCCAGTCTGTCCATGTCGTGATTGCCCGAGGGTATGCAGATAAGCCCTTTTTTCTCGGACTTTTCGTAATTCTCCTTATACTTTGACACGAACTCGGAAACATCGCCCTTGCCTCTGTCGGAGAAGAAAGGTTCCTCGCAGCGGAAAAGGTCATTATAATGAGACGGGCCGAAGTGGAGCAGGAAGTCCATATGGAAGCCGCCCTGAATGGATTTGTCAGGCTCGCCCCATTCTGATACCATTGCAGCTTCGGGGAATTCCCTGTCAAGGAATTCTCTTACATTCTGCCAGAGCTTGATAGTACCCTTGCCGTCCTCATCGTTCTTGACCAGGGAGCCTGCCATATCCACACGGAAGCCGTCGCAGCCCATTCCCAGCCAGAAGCGCATAACGTCCTTCATAGCTTCAAGAGTTGCCTTGGGGCCCTCTGCGTCCATAGGCTGCTGCCAGGGACGCTCGCATTTATAGAAGCCGTAGTTTAGCGCAGGCTGATGTGAGAAAAAGTTTACCGCACAAGTACCGTCTCTGTCGGAAAATCCTCTTATGCTGCCCATATTCTGAGGGCTTTCCCAGATGGAATCAGTCCATACATAACGGTCGGTGTATTCATTCTTTTCAGCCTTCATTGATTCCTTGAACCACTTGTGCTGAACGCTTGTATGACCCGGAACAAGGTCAAGAAGAACGTGCATATCACGCTTGTGAACCTCATCAAAAAGATGCCTGAGATCCTCGTTAGTTCCGTATCTGGGAGCGACCTTGCAGTAATCGGAAACATCATAGCCCGCATCGCCGAAAGGGGACTCGAAGCAGGGATTTATCCAGATAGCGTTGCAGCCCAGCTTTTTGATATAATCAAGCTTTTCGATTATTCCGTTGAAGTCGCCGATACCGTCACCGTTGGTGTCGTTGAACGATTGAGGATATATCTCATAAAATACTGCATTATCAAGCCACTTTGCCATAAAAAATTACCGTCCTTTCAAAAATATGAATCGTTATATATTTCACATTATTGCTTTCTGGTTATATAATACTGCTTTTGACCACGCATTTCTATCAAAAAAGCACTATATAATAATACTATCCTACTTTTTAAATCAGATAAACAAAAAGCACCGAAGCAGATGTCCGTTTCGGTGCCAATGTTATACTAATCTTCAATCGCTCTATAGGCAAAGCCGACAGATGAAATAAGACCAGTCAAGGAAAGCGACCGCAGGCGGGCTTGCCGCCCGGCAAGGGAGCTTGACGAAGAATGGGCTTATTTCAGCCGAGGATTTGTCTGTAGGTTGATTGAAGATTAGTATTATAGTTTTGTATTGCCAGACCTGTCAATGCTGATTTATGTCAGCCACAGAGCCTCGCTCCACCAGCCGTGTATGAAGCTGCACCGAACTTATCTGTATGCCGCTTTTTATCTGCTGCATGGTGAAAAATGCAACTTTTCCAATGTGAAGTCTGTTCTGATAAATAGTTGTCAGCGGAGGAACGCAGCATTCGGAAATGGGCAGATTGTCATAGCCTGTGATGCTTATATCCTGCGGAACACGATAGTCTGCTTTTGTAAGCTCCTTTATGGCGTTTGAAGCGAGCACATCGCTTATGCAGACGATAGCCGTTACATTTTCCTTTGCAATATCCAGCACCATTCTTTTGATGCCCTTGCCCGAGAAATGCCCGTACTTGATGATGCTTTCCGAAACAGGTATCCCCAAAGCAGTCAGATTATCCGCATATGCGTTTTTTCGCTCGATGGTAACTATGCTGTCAGCTTCGCCGCCAAGAAAATCTATTTTCCGATGACCTTTTGCATAAAGGTACTTCACCGCCTGAGTTATACCGTCGGCATTGTCACAGCCGACTCTTGCCACAAGGGGATTTTCGATGTAGTTATCAAGCGCAACCATGGGTATGTTATGCCCACGGTTGCGCTCGATAAAGTCAATATGCGGGCGAAATCCGAGGAAAAAGATACCCTCATAATTCTTATCAATGATCAGATGGTCATAGTCACCTGTGTTGACCTGATCCTCAGTAACTGAGATTATGTTTATCCCCACATTATTTTCAATGGCAGCCGTCTGGATACCTGCGATTATCTCATATCCAAACTGATTGCTCGTGCCGTAATGTATTCCGAAAACCAGCACGGCAACGTTTTTCTTGCACATCATACGCTCGGGGCTGATGTTATATCCCATTTCGGCAGCGCATTTCCGCTGCTTTTTCTTATAACAAACCATATTGACAATAACAAAGTGCTGTGATACAATATATAAAAAGTACAAAAGGGGGCGGTCATCATGCTTACCACACAGCTTCGTCAGATAAAAAGTTACCCCACATATCAGCTCCATGCTTACACCAGAAGCAGCAGCTCGGCAGCAGAGGATATGTTCCGAATATGTATCCTTGAAACAATGAAATGGCTGCGTTCAAGGCTTTCTCGCTTTGACACCCTGCCCGAACAGATAATGCTTCCCGAACCGGAAAACTATGATCTGCTGTCGTTTGATATGCTCCAGTCATTCAGCCTTAGCATAGGCTTTAATATCAGCGTTGTTTTTATTGAAAGCAGGGGAGTGTGGTCGTTTGAGCTTACGGAAACTGATATGGGCGAAAATCCCGGCACTGACAGAGAGCGCCCTCCCGTAAACGGCAGGACATTCCGCACCGAAATTTCTTTCATGCTGCATAACGCCTGCGTTGAGATAGGTATCCGGACCATATGCTCCGAGCCATCGGACACAACAGCGCCATGCAAGGTTTTCCGCCCCGCAATAGTTAAAATGCTGGCACAAAATCCCATGATCGGTCTCAGAAACGAATATGAGATGAACGGTCAGCCGCTTGATATAACCACAAGGTCTGAGGCAAACCGCCTTATTGATGCAGTGCAGGACCCTAAGTTCAACATACCCGTGGTAATAGCAGCGGAAGCACCGTATGAAGCGGAAGAATGTCATGAAATATCAGCTGCCGATGTGAAAGCTCTGCTGAGCAAACATATGGCAGCATTAAAAGGATACGGTCTTGATGATATCCAGCTATCGCTGTACGGTCTCAGACCCGCAGATGAATTATCCTCTGTCAGGGTGGATATATCTCACCTGGGCTTTGAAACAAAGCTTGCAAACAAAGATCATACCATTTCGGAAGCAAAGCCTCAAATGCCTGAAAAGCCTGCTGTTTCTATTACCGATGAAAAAGCGGACAGGCTTCGGACATTTGACTATCAACGCCTTGCACGGAAGTCGGTGGGATATGCCTTTATATGCTTTGTAAAAGAGGATTGCTTCGGCATCTTCAATAACCGAATGGATATGAAGCTGCAATGCGGAGATGTTATTATCATCGACCATAACACAGTGATTGAAAGATTTCCTTACAGCGTATCATCTGCTGATTTTGATGAATTTTACTGTCGGATAAAGGAAAAAGTTCTTTCTCTGCCCATGCGCAATACCGTTGATTTCGGCAATGTAGTTTTCGGCAGTGATGCAAGACTGCTGGAAATAAAGGAAAAGAAGAAGCAGAACATCACTATTGAGGAAAAATGCGATCTGCTTTCTCAGGAAAACAGAGAACTTAAAAATAAAATACGTGATCTGGAACAGAAATCCGCCGCAGGCAACCAGACCTCCGATGAACTCAGGCAGTACAGAAAGCTTCTTCGTGAATCGGAGGAAAATGCTGCACAGCTTTCCGCAAGCCTTAATGAACTTGAAATGCGTTACCGTAAAATAAGCGATGCGTTCTATAATTCAGCATCTGTAATAAAATTTTACAAGGACAAAGCCGAAGCAGCGGCTGAATTTCC
The DNA here is from genome assembly GCF_025567215.1 of Huintestinicola butyrica. Lineage (NCBI taxonomy): Bacteria > Bacillati > Bacillota > Clostridia > Eubacteriales > Oscillospiraceae > Huintestinicola > Huintestinicola butyrica. The sequence continues at coordinate 19,220 of NZ_JAOQKB010000017.1, read as the reverse complement.
CACAGAAATATCCGCAGTGGCGGAATGGGCGGAACGTGAGTACGGCGAATACATTGAAATAAGCTCACGGGCAAAAAGCGAGCTGAAAAAATATTCGGGAAGTCTGGACGTTTCCACCCTTTGCGACGGCATATATTTTCTCAGCGGTTACGCTAAATTCAAAACAGGCAGGATAGATAAACAGCTCCTTGACCTGTACGCCGAGCACTCAGGCTGGGAAGTCCAGAACTGCGGAAAAGAAGCATTGAAAATCTATAAAAGCGACTACACAATGAACATTGACGGCAGAAAACTTCTTATGGATCAGCACATAAAATACGGCATAAAATCTCAGGTGCTTATCCGTGTATATTTCACCTGGGACGATGAAGCAAAGAAAATTGCCATTGGCTATATGCCCGGGCATCTTCCTACTGTACGAAACAGCACATAAAAAAGGCTCCTTCCGATATGAAAGCCCATATCGGAAGGAGCCTTTTTATTTATTGACTATATCATTCGATCTCGCTGTGGAACTTCTGGAGAGACTTGACTGTGTTTGCACCTCTGCTTCTTACAGCCTTGATGCCCTCAACAGTAGCCTTTGCAGCCGCAACGGTAGTAACATAGAATACACGCTTGCGGATAGCGCTCTTTCTGATGTAGCTGTCGTCCTCGAGACCCTGCTTGTTGTCGGGAGTGTTGATGATGATATCTATCTCGCCGTTGGTGATAGCGTCAAGAATGTTGGGTCTGCCCTGCTGGAGCTTGCAGATCTTTTCAGCCTTGATGCCGTTCTTGGTGAGCAGGTCATAGGTTCCGCCTGTAGCGATTATCTTGAAGCCGAGAGCCTCAAAATCCTTTGCAACGCTTACTATCTCAGGCTTGTCGTTGTCATTTACGCTGATAAGAACAGTGCCCTCCAGCGCAATTCTTGTCTGAGTAGCCTCCTGAGCCTTGTAATATGCCTCGCCGAAATTGTCGGACATTCCCAGAACTTCACCTGTGGAGCGCATCTCGGGGCCAAGGAGAGGATCGACCTCACTGAACATATTGAAGGGGAATACGGCTTCCTTTACACCGTAGTGCTTGAACTTCTTTTCACGAAGCTCGGGCACGGGTGAGGGCTTGCCTGTGATAGGTGCAGTGATTATTTGGGTAGCAAGCTTTACCATCTGGATATTGCATACCTTTGAAACCAGAGGAACGGTTCTCGATGCACGGGGATTTGCTTCAAGCACATATACCTTGCCGTCCTCGATAGCATACTGCATATTCATAAGACCCTTTACGCCCATTTCCTTGGCGATCTTCTTGGTGTATTCCTTGATAGTCGCAACATTTTCTGCGGAAATGTTAAGAGAGGGGATAATGCAGGCAGAGTCGCCCGAGTGGATACCTGCAAGCTCGATATGCTCCATAACAGCAGGAACGAATACGTTCTCGCCGTCGCTGATAGCGTCAGCCTCGCACTCGAGAGCATTGTGCAGGAATCTGTCTATAAGAATAGGTCTGTCGGGAGTTACGCCGACAGCGGCATTCATATAAACTCTAAGGTTTTCAGCATCGTGAACAACTTCCATTCCACGTCCGCCAAGAACGTAGGAAGGACGAACCATTACAGGGTAGCCGATCTTCTCTGCAATAGAGAGAGCGTCGTCAACCGTAACAGCCATTCCCGACTCTGGCATGGGGATACCAAGCTTTTCCATCATGCCTCTGAACAGGTCTCTGTCCTCTGCAAAGTCGATGGTCTCGGGAGTTGTTCCGAGAATGTTCACGCCTGCCTTTTTAAGGTCAGCCGCAAGATTAAGGGGAGTCTGTCCGCCAAACTGTGCGATAACGCCCACGGGCTTTTCCTTTTCATGGATAGAAAGAACATCTTCAAGAGTAAGGGGCTCGAAATAAAGCTTGTCAGAGGTATCATAGTCGGTGGAAACAGTCTCAGGGTTGCAGTTTACCATGATAGTCTCGAAGCCCAGCTCCTTGAGAGCATTTGCAGCGTGAACGCAGCAGTAATCGAACTCAATACCCTGACCGATTCTGTTGGGGCCTGAACCCAGTATCATTATCTTGGGTCTGTCGTTGTTAACGGGATCCTTATCGGTTCCATTGTAGGAGGAATAATAGTAAGCAGCGTCCTGAGTTCCGCTTACGTGAATGCCCTCCCATGTCTCAACGATGCCGTACTCAGTTCTCTTTGCACGGATATCATTCTCGGGAACATCAAGTATCTGTGAAAGGTACTTGTCAGAGAAGCCGTCCTTCTTAGCCTGTGCAAGAACGTCCTTTTCAGGAATAGCGCCCTTGGCTGCGATAAGTGCGTTTTCTTCATCAACAAGCTCCTTCATCTGCTCAATGAAGTACTTCTTTATCTTTGTAAGCTCAAACAGCTCATCAACGGTAGCACCCTTTCTGAGAGCCTCATACATGATGAACTGGCGCTCGGAAGAGGGAACGTGGAGCATACCGATAAGCTCTTCCTTGGTCTTATCGTGGAAATCCTTTGCAAAGCCCAGACCGTAGCGGCCCTTTTCAAGGCTTCTGATAGCCTTCTGGAAAGCTTCCTTGTAGGTCTTGCCGATGCTCATTACTTCGCCCACAGCACGCATCTGAGTACCAAGCTTGTCCTCGGCGTTCTTGAACTTCTCAAATGCCCAGCGTGCAAACTTGATAACGATGTAGTCACCGTCGGGATAATACTTGTCAAGAGTACCGTACTTGCCGCAGGGGATATCCTCCAGAGTAAGACCTGTTGCCAGCATTGCGGAAACAAGTGCGATAGGGAAGCCTGTTGCCTTGGAAGCAAGTGCGGAGGAACGTGATGTTCTGGGGTTTATCTCGATAACGATGATCCTGCCGTCCTCGGAGTTTCTTGCAAACTGAACGTTGGTTCCGCCGATGACCTGAATAGCGTCAACGATCTTGTAAGCCTGACGCTGCAGCTCCTTCTGAACGTCCTCGGGAATGGTGAGCATAGGTGCGGAGCAGAAGCTGTCGCCTGTATGAACACCCAGAGGGTCGATATTTTCAATAAAGCAAACGGTTATCATGTTGCCCTTGCGGTCACGCACGACCTCAAGCTCCAGCTCTTCCCAGCCGAGAACGGACTCTTCGACCAGTACCTGACCTACGAGAGAAGCCTGGAGACCTCTTGCACAGACAGTTTTAAGCTCTTCTGTGTTATATACCAGACCGCCGCCTGTACCGCCCATTGTGTATGCGGGACGGAGGCATACGGGATAGCCCAGCTTGTCAGCGATCTTCAGCGCCTCTTCAACAGAGTATGCGACCTCGCTGCGAGCCATGGCAATTCCAAGGCTGTCCATAGTTTTCTTGAATTCGATTCTGTCCTCGCCACGCTCGATAGCATCTACCTGAACGCCGATTACCTCAACATTGTACTTTTTAAGGATACCCTTCTTGTCAAGCTCTGAGCAAAGGTTAAGACCGGACTGACCGCCAAGGTTAGGCAGCAGGCAGTCGGGGCGCTCAGCAGCGATGATCTCTTCAAGTCTCTCAGCGTTAAGAGGCTCAAGATAGGTAACATCAGCAATGCCCGGGTCTGTCATGATGGTTGCGGGATTGGAGTTGACAAGCACGATCTCGTATCCAAGCTTTCTCAGCGCCTTGCACGCCTGAGTGCCCGAATAATCAAATTCGCACGCCTGTCCGATGATTATCGGTCCTGATCCGATAATAAGAACTTTTTTACGGTTATTCCCCATAGTTAGTATCTCCCTTGAAATTTATCGTAATGGAATAGTTAGCTTTTCCATTATAGCACATTTCAGACAAAAAGCCAATAGATTTTGCAAATTTTTTGCTGAATTTACTGCTTTTACAAGAGAGTGCCGTTTTAGAACCCGTCTTCACAAGCATATGCGCACGTCTTTTCGGCAAATTTTGCCGCAGACTGCGTTAAAAATCCTTGCCGGGCGAAAGCCCGCCTGCGGATTTTTGCCTACTCTGCAACAAAATTATGCTCGAAAATCCGCACACATTTCTTATGAAGACAGGTTCTTAATTCGTTCTGATGTTGGAGCAAAGCAGCTTTTTTAAGTCTCCCAGCGTTTCGCAGCCGCTTTTTTCACGCATAGATGCCAGCAGCTTTTTAACATAGCTGTAGGAATAAAACAGCTTGTCGCATATTTCCTTGCCGCTGTAACCCATTGCTATAAGCTCTGCCACTTTGCACTCGGTCTCGGTAAAATAAGCCGTCGGGAACTGTGACGACAGCACAGGCTCAGATTTTTTCAAAAGATTACTTATCCTTGCAAGCAGTATTTTCTGAGAAAAGGGCTTTTTGATGTAGTCCGCCGCACCAAGCTGAAAGCCCCTCAGCTCGTCCTCCTCGTCGGACATTCCCGTAACGAACACCACAGGGATATTTCTGCATTTGGGCATTGATTTTATTTCGATTATAACGCTGTAACCGTCTATATCGGGCATTCTTACATCAAGGAGGATAAGGTCGGGGAGAGCTTTATCCGAAAGAGCTTCAAGCGCTTCTCTGCCTCCCGAATAAAGGCTGACGCTGTAGTTCACGCCCAGCAGCACTGCGGCATTTTTTAACATCACCTTGTCATCATCGACCACCATTATACGCTGCTTTTTATCGTCCATTTTCGTTTCTCCTTTCCATAAACTGCCTGAACAGAGCTTCCGCACTTACAAAGTCAAGCTCGTCAACAAACTCCGCAATATAGGTCAGATTTTTTATATTTTCGCTGTCCGTTTCCATGGCAATAAGCTGTTTCAGGTCATTCTGGGTTTCAAGCCAGATATGCTCTTCCAATCCCTTTTGTATCTGTGCCTCCAGACTGCGGCTGCTGGCAGCTTCGCCGACAGATGAATTGATATTATCTGCTGTTTCCGAAATAAGCAGCTTCATGCCCTCTGCCGCACGCTTCCACTCGAACATCAGCAGACTGCGTGCATGAGCCGCATACTCTCTGTCACCTGCATTCAACCGCTTTTCAAGCTCATTTGCCGCCTCAAACAGCGTTAGAGCGCCAATTCCCTTGGCAGCCGATTTAAGGGAGTGTATCTCAAACACAAGACTGTCGCTGCCACTTTCAAACATTTGCTCCACTTTTTCATGGCTGCGGTCATAGCCGTCAGCAAATATCTCAGCCAGTGCGCAGAAACGGGTAATGTTTCCGCTGAGATAGCTCAGCCCCGATTCAAGGCTGATGTCATACATTTTAAGACCGTCCGAGAGCCTGCGAAAGTCTTCGGGAGAAAGCACGTCCTCGGAAGCACTGCTGATTATGACCTTTTCCGCAGGAAGCAGGGATATGAGCAGCTTTTCCAGCGTATGCCAGCGCACAGGCTTTGAAAGATATGCACAGAACCCTGCCAAAATAAACTTTTCCTCCGACCCAGAAAGTGCCTCGGCTGTGAGAGCAACAACGGGAGTGCTTTCCGGCAGACCGTTTTCACGCATTATCCCAAGAGTTTTTATGCCGTCCGTAACAGGCATCATGTAGTCCAGCAGGATAAGGTCATAATCTGCTTTTTTTACTGCTTCCGCTGCAGATATCCCGTCAGAGGCTGTGTCAACAGTTATCATGGTGCGCTCCAGCAGAAGGCTTATAACGCGAAGATTTTCGGCGTTGTCATCAACCGCAAGTATGCGGCATTCGGGAGCAATAAAGCTGTCGGAGCAGGTCTTTTCGCTTACTTTCAGCGATATCTCGCCTACAGGTGAGCTGTCGCATATCTTCTGCGGTATCTCAATGCCAAAGGTGCTGCCCTTGTTTTCGCAGCTTTCCACAATCAGCCTGCCGCCCATGCTGTCCGCCAGATCCTTTGAAATTGCAAGCCCCAGACCCGTTCCCTCAACAGCACATTCCACAGCGTTTTTGCCACGTCCGAACACCTCAAAAATGTGTTCAAGCTCCTTTGAGGGAATACCTATGCCGGTATCGGAAACGGTTATCCTTAGAACTGCTTTTTTCTCATCATCGCCGCAGGGAACAGTCTCGGCAGAAAGCTTTACGCCGCCCGATTCTGTGTATTTGACTGCGTTGGAGATAAAATTCGTAACTATCTGCCTGAGATGGTTCTTATCGCCCTCAAGCATGGACATCATCTGCGGGGAAAACTCAGTGTCAAAATCCAGCCCCTTTTTTCCGCAAAGCTCGCTGCCTATGGAAGCAAGCTCGGATATAAGCGAATCTGTGCGGTATGGCTTTACGGCGGTTATCATTTTTCCCGACTCTATCTGGGTAACATCAAGGATATTGTTTATTATTGAAAGCAGCAAATCGCCTGCACTCTGTATTTTTGATGTGTATTCCCTGATCTCGCTGCGGTCTGAAGAGCGGGTTATAAGCTCATTCATTCCGAGAATAACATTTATGGGCGTGCGTATCTCGTGGCTCATGTTTGCAAGGAAAATACCCTTTGCCTTGCTGCTTCGTCTGGCTTCCGCCATAGCTTCTTCAAGCTGACGCTGCTGGGCATTGTACATTCTTATCTGAAAGAACATTGCCGCTCCCAGTGCCGCCGACGATATGCAGAAGCCTGTTATGACATCGCCCACAACGCCCTTTTCATCGGGAAAAGATGTTACCCACTGCGGAAATTTATAGGCAGCAACACAGCAGAGGATATATATGACTATCTCGGCAGCAGCGCATATGATACCCGCCATGCCTTCAAGCATAAACAGCGTGAAAACGACTGCAAACACGAAAAAGCATGGCATTCCGCTGTTATATCCCCCTGCGGAGAAGAACATTATGGGGAACAGAAGCATAAACACAAATGTGACCGTTATTATGTAGCACGGTCTGTAGTTGCCAGTTACCGCTGAATACACAAGAAGTGCGCCTGAAAGCAGAGCCGCCGACAGCAGCACAACGCTGTTCAGCGCCGACGCACCGTTTATCAGCGACACCGCAAATATAACAAAGCTCACTAAAAAGCCCGTAACAGCAAGGAGATTAAATATCCTTGCCTTGAAATTAAGTTCCCGTGAAAAAAGCCTGTACTTTATTCTTTTGAGCATATCATCACCCCATATTACTGCTATTATAACATATGCAAACGTGCTTCGCAACGGTTTGAACGCAGAAGTGTCCCTGAGGGACATTGTATTTGCGCCGTGTATATCCTATAATGAAAATGGACTATGATATACTGAAAGGGGTATTTTATGAATATTAAAAAAATGCTTTTCTGCACTATGGCTTGTCTTATGCTGGCGGGCTGTTCGGGCAGTGATGATATGACAGACCCATCTGACATTTCGGCAGATGTTCTCTATCTTTACGATGTAAAAAACGGGGCGATCAAAGCAGGGGAGGACTGGTCAGACAGCGGGGACGAAGGCTTCTGGCTGCCTGTTTCCGATGATGTATATGCGGAATTTCAGGACCCTGAACGTGTGGGAGCATGGTCTCCCGAGCAGTATTTCAGCGCAAGTGAACTTAAAAAGGGTTTTAAGGACGGAAAGATAGGCACTGACTCAAAATTCACATGGACTGTAGGCGATGACGGAAAAATCAACCGCCTGTATGAAGTCAATTACTACGCAAACAACAGCGTAACCGGTTGAAAGGGGGATAACATATGCCTTTCTGGCTCGCACTGCTTCTTATGCCGTTATCAGCGGCAGGAATAATTTTATCGGCTCTTAAAATAAAGAAAAAGCCTGTAAAAATACTTGGCATCACACTTTTTTCCATAGTATTCGCACTTATGTTTACCTACATCATACTTGTATTTATAATGGCTTTCAGGGCGGACGATCCTTACGATGATCCCGACCCAAATGCCGTCAGCTCACATTCCCAGTTTGTCGCAGCTGTGGAGGATATGACCGATAACGGCGACAACACCTATACATATGATGACGGCGAAATATCCCTCACCTTTGAAAAAATATCAGCAGATGATATGGAAAGCGCTCTTGAAGAAGCTTCATCGGCTTATGATACAGCGGCTTTGTCCGACAATTCCGTGATAAGCGGCTCAGTCCTGCACGGCGAAAGTGACGGACGTGAATGGTCGGCTGTAATAGATGCTGAGGGCAAGCCCCAAACGGTTTATATATCCGCAGGGGACACTATGGTATCAGCCAAGGTGAACACATCGCCCAATAATGCAGGAGCTGAATATACAGCTTCCGCAGCAGCTGTTCTTGTAACTGACAGCACGCCCTATTCGGAAGATGCCAATAAAATCGAATACCGCACTGACAGCTCTTCCTTTTACATCGAAGAAGCAAACTGCCTGCTTTATTACCCTGCACAGCTTACAGCATTTTCCGATATAGGCAGCGGATATATCTTCCGTGACGAGAAAAGCAGCGCAGTCCTTAAAGTAACTCTCACTCCCAATGAATATACCTCCATGTCAGAGGTGGAAAGCTTTATAAAGAACACTGAAAACAATCAGGTTCTGGCATACGGGGCAAACTGGTTCACCTCGGAAAGCAAAGAAAACGGCAGGATAACATTCGATTATTCGGGCTTCGGCAGCAGATATATAGTTGAAGCGGAGCTTACATATCCCGAAAAAAACTGCAATGTCTTTGGCAAGCTCCAAGGACTGATAAAATGCTGCTTTGTGGGTGACGATATCTGGAAAAGCACCGCCTCGGGCGAGGGCTACTCCAAGGATAAGGTCACTGCCTACAGCGACAAATTCAGCAGAGAAACAGCGGCATATTATAGCGAGAAACACGGCGTTATCCTGCTTTATCCCGAAATATTCTCTCAGGTGGATAAAACCGATGAATACGTGTTTTTCACCGACCCTGTTACAAATGCGGAAATAACCCTTTTCGGCGACACAGACCGTATCCCCCTCAGCGACTGGGCGCAGAACTATGGATTTGATGAAAGCTATATTGACAGCGAACACCGAGTAAAAGCCGGCGATATGAACGGCGGAAGATACGGCGTAATGTACCTTACCGATACCGAGAACGTGTGCGCTGTGCTTAGCTATCCCGAGGAGTACGCATGGGTGTATGAGGAATTTGAAGAAAGCTTCACTATCATTTCCTCAGCCTCCGAGATAAGCAATACCGAAATGCAGACCGTTTTCATTGAGGAATACGGTGCACTCATCACAATGCCCCTCCAGTTCACACAAACGTCCTTCTATGACGGTGTTATCCGCTATAAGGACGGCCTTAACGGCATGGAAATGACCGTTACCTTTGAATACCTCACCACAAAAAAGGAGCGCAGAAATCTTTTTGCCTGCTTTGACGTTATCGCTGATGACGATGATATCCGCATAGGCGACAGCTATGTGAGCTGGCTTTCAAACAGCGGATTTTTCTACGGAGCAAGGGGCAATGATATGAAAGCCCTTATGCAGATAGATGCTCCAAATGTGGCAAAGGCATACGAATCCACTCTCCCCATGTTCAGCGTGGAATTTGTCACCGAAGACAGCAGGGAAGAGACCAAAGCCCAACAGCTGGCAAAAGAAGCAAGGGAGACAGAACTCACCATGTCCGACCCGCCCGAGGAAGCTTCCGTTACAGTTACCACAGTTACAGAAGCTGTTGCATATCCAAACAAAGTGCTTATCTATGAGCCTGAGTCAGATTATACCTATGCCTCTGCCGATGGTGAATACTGGTACAGCCTTGAACAGGAATATGACGAGAGCATTCAGTCGGATTCAGCCATATACTGCATAGAGCAGAAAGAGCTTGTTGCCCATATTCTTGATATTCTAAGATACAATAATTATGATGTAGATAAGCTTGCAAAGGATTATTATAAGCGGATAGGTTATGTTGACTATGATGAAGAGTCCATGCTCCAGAATCTGACCATGGACACAGAGTTTGCCATGTATTTTGCCTACAAGTGCGAGCCACAAAAGGATTCCGACCTTGGCAAGGGCGTGCCCTCTGTTCTGGAAGAGATATGCAATATCATTGAAATCGAAAAGCCCGATTATGTCCGTGATATTTCCGAGGAAACTTCTCAGACCACAGCACCCGCCGTCACAGCTCTGACAGAAGCAAAAACAGAAGCGGTCACATCTCAGCAAACAAAGCCTGTTACGACTCAGACGACTTCAGCAAAGGAGCTTGACCGCTATCGGATAACCGACGGCGACACAAGCCACGATGCAGAATACGGCTACAACAGCAAAATGGCTGAAACTATCGACATGATACTCACCGAATATGACGAGGACTCTATTGCCGCATATATCGCCGACAAATACAGCGATGAAGAGCTTACAGCAATCACCGCCGAAATGTACACAGGCGGATACGACTATGATTACGGCTATATCACCACCCTTGTATATATTCTGGCAAATTACTCCGACGACCGTGTTATAAGCGCCATGACAGGCGGTTCACCTCTGCCCGCAAAGGAAGCATACATATATTTCCCCGAATATGACGATTACGGCACAGGCTGGGGCGAGCCTGATATCTACACCGACACGGTATGGAAAATAACTGACAGCGATAAGATAGAAGAATACGCCCTGCTTACCGATACTTCGCTTTGCAGTGATATCTACGACAAATACGGCGATATTATCCTTTGCCTTACCGAATCATCAATGCACGGCGAAAAAGTGCCTTTCTGGGTAAACAACTGGGAAAATGATACGGGCAAGGCGGCATATCTGCGTGACAGGATAGTTCCCAATGCAATTAACTACATTGATGAATACTGCAGCGGTGCAGACGGATTTTATATGGACTGCCTCAGTGCGGACGCAAAACTTATCACCTTTAACGCAGGCGGCTCAAAGCATACAGGAATAAAAATAACAGCCATTGATATGTATGACCCCGATTTTGACACAGTGGATTTTTACCTTGACATAAACACAGGCGCTCTTTATTGCGGCGGCTCTGAAACGGTAACCGGCGATATTTTCGGATAAGAGGTGCATTATGGATAATAAGGAAGCAAAACGGATAGGAAAAATACTGCTCCGTATAGCAGTCACATTGCTTTTTATAATAATAACTCTCGTAGCAGCTGTTTCTATGGCAGCTTCCTACGGCTTTACGGCAGGACTTATTGCGGCAGTCATCGGCTTTTTCATATGTTCTGCGGTCACAATGGCAATGAAAAAAACAGGCTCAGACGATATAAGTAAGGATATCCTGCCCGATATCCTTATGCAGCGCATTGAGCTGAAAGAATACTCCGCCTCAAAGCGCTTTGACGATCCTGAGATAAGACGTACAGGTCTCCTCAGCGGATTTACTTCTGCTGACGGCGGAGCGTATATTGACGGCTCGGTCAAGGGCATACACTTTGTCCGCTGCAATATCGAGCTGACAGACCGTGATACGGAAGAAATATATAACCCCGATATCAATTCATATGAAAAAGTAACATCTGATAACAAGGTCTTTTCAGGCTATATCCTGCGCACCGAACATCAGATACCGCAGTATGCGGGAGTGAAAGTGTGCAGTGACACTGCAAATGCTCCTGCGCTGTATCGGAACGGTGAAAAGCTTCGCAGTGAAAACGGCATATCCGTATTTTCATCTATCGGAGAAAATGTACCTGTTGCTCTCACAAACGGTCTTTCCGCACTTGTCGCCGAAACAGGGGATCCCGCAGCGGCAGCTGTGACAGATAAGTATATTTACCTTGCAGTATGCACAAACGACCTGCCGTTCAAAGGCAAAGCATTCCGTTCCATAAAAGCAAACAGCGAAAAGTTCACCGCTCAGACGGAACAGCTGGTGCGTATTGTTGAAAGGCTGAATTTCCTCGATCATGTACGTTAAAGCACATTAAGCGAAATTCTCCACACTTGGCATGATTTGTTAATCTTTATATGTTATAATATCATGCAGTTGTATTATAGCAAGGTCATTTTATGCCTTGCTATAATTTTATTTATCGGAGGTATTCACAATGCAGATGAACGGACATTTGTCTGAATATGATGAAAAGGCTATCACAGATGTATTCCTGCATGAAAAGAACGCAGGAATACTCGGCGGGTACTGTGAAGACGGATTTCCGCTGTACTATGCAAACGATAAAATGGCAAAAATGCTCGGTTATCCCGATACCGCTTCACTGGCAGAGGGTATCGGCGGAATGGTGGCAAACACTATACACCCCGACGATATGCCGCAGGTGCAAAAAGACCTTACCGACAGCTATTACGAGGGTCAGACATATGAGACCACCTACCGTATGCTCCGCAAAGACGGAAGCTGGTTCTGGACTGTGGATAAGGGCAAGGTCATCAGGACCGATGACGGCAGGCTCGCCATTGTAAGCATATGCAATGACATGACGGATTTTGTAAGGCGGCAGAAGGAGCTTGAACAGCAGAATTTTCTGTCCGAATCAATGTTCAAAAATCTGCCGGGTGGATATCACCGCTGCTCGTGTGAAAAGGGCTTCCCGTTCCTTTACGTCAGTGACCGTTTCCTTAATATTCTCGGCTGGACTGAGGAGGATATCAGAACACGGTTTGACAACAAATACATGAACCTTGTTCACCCCGATGACCGCCAGCTCATACTTAAATACTGCAATACGGTGATACAGGAAAAAGGGACCGATAACTATGCAGATCAGATATACAGGCTCCTTGGAAAAGACGGCTATCACTGGGTATCCGATACCACAATACTCATTGCCGCAGGCGGCAGAACTTTTTTTCAGGGTATAATCTCCGACATAACCAAATATATGGAAGATAAGGAAAAAGGAGAGCGTGCCCTTGAAGCTGCTCTCAGCTCGGCAAACCTGAAAAATGAAGTTATCTCTGCCGTAAGCACGCTTTTTTTGCAGATATATGCAGTCGATCTCACTGCCGAAAGATATGACCGAGTTAATACCTATGGCGTTAAATACGGCATGGTGGAACGTGGCGGACATATTTCCGAAATGGCTGATATCGGCATAAACCGGCTTGCTTCTCCCGAATATCACGATGTTATGGCAGAGTTTCTTGATTTTGATACCCTTGCAGACCGCCTTGCCGATAAAAATTCCGTTTATACGGAAATGAAAGGCTTCAACGGCAAATGGTATTCTGTTAATTTTATAGTGCAGAGCAGGGACGAAAATGGAAAAGTAACAAGAGTGCTGTATGTTGTAAGCGACATAAACGACCGCAAGACCAAGGAGCTTGAATACGAAGAAAAGCTTGTAAATACACTTCAGGAAGTGAAGCGTGCTGATATAGCAAAATCTGATTTTCTCCGAAGAATGAGCCACGATATCCGAACCCCCATAAACGGCATTCGTGGAATGCTTGAAATAGCAAACCATTTCCCCGAAAATATGGAAAAGCAGGCAGAATGCCGCCGCAAGATAGGGGAGGCTTCGGGATATCTGCTGTCGCTGGTAAACAACGTTCTTGATATGAACAAGCTGGAATCGGGCAAGGTAATACTGAAAAACAAGCGGTTCGATATCATAGATATGCTGAAAAAATCCAATTCCGTTGCTGAAATAAATGCCTCCGAACACTGCATTGCCTTTAATGTTGATGAAAGCAAGCTTAACATAATCCACAGGAATGTTATCGGCAGCCCGGTACATCTCCAGCAGATACTTCTCAACATGACAAACAATGCCGTTAAATACAACCGTGAAAACGGCAGCATAACCGTATATAGCACAGAAGAGCCTATAGACAGCGATACCTCCATGTACACCTTTGTTTGCTCCGACACAGGCATCGGCATGAATGAGGATTTCATCAAGCACGCCTTTGAGCCCTTTTCACAGGAGGAGCGCAGCGAAAACAGCTCCTTCGGTTCAGGTCTCGGTCTTTCCATCGTCAAGGAGCTTGTTGAACGTATGGGCGGAAAGATAGACCTGCAAAGCAAGGTCAATGAAGGGACTTACTTCTCTGTCTCCGTGCCTTTGAAAATTGACCGTGATGTCAGCGGAGAAAAGTCCGACAGCACTGTCCGCCCCACAGTTGATATGCACCGCAAAATGGCTCTCCTGGTCGAAGATAACGAGCTTAACATGGAAATAGCCGAGTTTCTTCTTGAGGGTGAGGGCATGATAGTTGTAAAAGCCTCCAACGGCAAAGAAGCTGTGGAAAAGTTCGCCGCTTCTGAGGTCGGCGGATTTGACATCATCTTCATGGACGTTATGATGCCCGTAATGAACGGACTGGACGCTGCCCGCAAAATAAGGTCAATGACCCGTGCGGACGCTCAGGCCATACCCGTTATCGCAATGACCGCAAACGCTTTTCAGGACGATGTTCAGCGCAGCTTTGAGGTGGGAATGAACGCCCACATCACAAAGCCACTTGATATCAACAAAATTCGTGAAGCTATAACGGACGTTATGACTAAAAAGTAATGATATCCCCCGATAATGATATTCAGTCGTTATCGGGGGACTTTTTATATACAGAACAGAGCAGAAATCTTTTCTGTCCAAACGGAGCATATCTGTCCGAAAGGGATAGACAAACAAATATTTGCATGATATAATATCATATAGTTAGCAATAGGCAACATAAAGGAGGCACAGAATGAACGGTGCGGAAGCATTCACAAAGCAAGGTGCAGAACTTCTTGCACAAAGCAGCGGGTGCAGCGTCTGGAAATTCAGGAATGAAACTGGCGACGGCACAATGACCTGCTATGAGCTTTTTGACGGCGTGCAGCTTTTCTACAACGATTTCCACATGGAATATGTCGATTCGGGATATGTTCCCCAAAATGGCGTTCTTGTGGCAGATCACTGCAGCGAGGGGCGAATGGAATATGAATATGCCGAAAACACATTTTCTTATTTTGAAGCCCACGACGTAAAGCTTGATACAAGGCAGATACATACAGGTCGGTTCGTGTTCCCGTCATGCCATTTTCACGGCATAACAGTTGGATTTGCCACAGCTATAGCCGAAAGATCGCTTAACGGCATGATAGACGGAATGACCATTGACTTTGATAAGCTTACGGAAAAATTCCGCATGGGCAAATACCCCAGAGTTATTCGTGAAAATGCCGCTCTTGATACGGTTTTCAGCGGAATGTACGGAGTTCCCGACAGCATACGTCTCCCGTATCTGCGGGTAAAGGTTCTGGAACTTCTGCTCTGCCTTGATACTGCTGAGACGTCAGAAGATGAAAAGCGACAGTATTTCTACAGGACGCAGGTTGAAAAGGTCAAGGCGATAAAAACATTTCTGGCAGAAAATATGTCAGATAATTTTACTCAGGAAGAGCTTTCGGAGCAGTTTGAAATTCCTCTTACAACAATGAAAAGCTGTTTCCGCTCGGTCTATGGAACGTCTATCGGAGCATGGCTCACAGGCTTCCGAATGAACCGTGCTGCGGAAATGCTGATAAATGACAGAAACAAAAGCGCAGCAGAGATAGCAGGACTTGTGGGATATGACAGTGCAAGCAAATTTGCGGCGACATTTAAAAGGATAATGGGCCGCACGCCCATTGAATACCGCAAAGATATCCGCTGAAAGGAAAGATGAAAATGGAAAAGGAAAAAAGCAGCTGGACAGCCACGCTGTTCAGGTACGCCGAGGGGCAGAAGGCAAAGCTTGTGATATCGGTGATACTCTCAGTCATAAGCGTAACATCGGGACTTGTGCCTTTTTATTGTATGTACAGGATAATATGCCTGTTCACTGACGGCATAGCTTCAAGCAGCTCGATAATCGGCTGGTGCATTGGTGCGCTGGCGGCTTATATCGTAAAGGTAGTGTTGTTCACGCTATCCACAGGCATCTCCCACAATATGGCATACAATGTTCTTGAGGGACTTCGTCTCCGTCTGGCAGACAGATTTCTCCACGCACCTCTCGGAGATGTGGAAAATCACTCCATAGGCGAAATAAAGAACATGATGGTGGATAAGATTGAAAATCTCGAACCTCCTCTTGCTCACATGGTCCCCGAGGGTGCAGGACATATCGTGCTGCCTGTAGTGAGCATTATCGCTCTCATCTGCATCGACTGGCGAATTGCTCTGGCATCGCTGGTAACATTCCCTCTGTCATTTATCTGCATGGGGCTTACCTTTAAAATAAGCGGCGAAAACTTCGATAAATATGATCAGGCGGGCGCTTATATGAACAGCACCGTGGTTGAGTATATCGAGGGAATTGAAGTTATCAAAGCTTTCGGACGTGCAGGCGTTTCCTACGAAAAATACGCAGGCGCAATAAACGACTTTAAAACATTTGTTGTAAAGTGGCTCGCTTCCACATATGTGACCATGAAGCTTGCATTTGCGCTTTTCCCCTCAACACTTATCGGAACACTGCCCACAGCGCTGGCTCTGGCATCATCGGGAACCATATCTCCTGCGCAGGCAGCACTGGCAGTAATGCTTTCTATCTCCATGGTAGGCTCGCTTGCAAAGCTGGAGGTATTCTCCGAAAATATGCGTCAGGTCAAGTTCACGGTTGAGGGACTGGAAGAGTTTCTTAATATGAAGGAGCTTCCCGAGCCTGCAAAGCGTGCAGATGTTAAAAAGACAGATGTTTCCCTTAAAAATGTCAGATTTTCCTACATGGGAAATGCTGATGATGAAGTCCTCCACGGCATTGACCTGAAGCTCCCTCAGGGCAGCTTCACAGCTCTTGTTGGCCCATCCGGCGGAGGAAAATCCACAGTGGCAAAGCTTATCGCCCGCTTCTGGGACGTAAGCTCGGGCAGCATAGAGATAGGCGGCGTGAACGTCAAGGATATGCCCCTTTCCCAGCTTTCGGAATATGTAAGCTTTGTTACACAGGATAACTTCCTTTTCCGCTGCTCCATACTTGAAAATATCCGTCTGGGCGATCCCAAGGCGACCGATGAACAGGTAAAGGCAGCTGCAAGAGCAGCCCAGTGCGAGGAGTTTATAAACAAGCTCCCCAATGGCTACGACACTCCCGCCGGTGAAGCAGGAAAGCGCCTGTCAGGCGGCGAAAAGCAGCGTATCGCCATTGCAAGAATGATGCTCAAAAATGCTCCCATAGTAATTCTTGACGAGGCAACAGCATTTACCGACCCCGAAAACGAGCATAAGATACAGCAGTCCATAACAGCTCTCACCAAGGGCAAAACTCTGCTGGTAATTGCCCACAGACTTTCTACCATTAAATCTGCCGACAATATTGTTGTGCTGAAAAACGGCAAAATACTTGCTCAGGGAATCCAGGAACAGCTTCTGGCAGACTGCCCGCTTTACAAGGATATGTGGGAAGCCCATATAGGCGCAAAGGACTGGGCTGTTGCCACAAACGGAGGTGCGGAAAATGTTTAAAACTATCAAGCGCATAATCAACTGGTGCGGTGAATTTAAGGGCAGGCTTTACGCAGGCTTTGCGGTATCATTTTTATCTCATATTTTCACAGCTATGCCAATAATGGTCGCAGCCTATACCATAGGACTGCTTATTGACTCAAAAATGAACGGCACAGCCTTTGACAGAAGCTGGATATGGAAGAGCCTTGTTTTGCAGATCGTTTTCGTTGCCCTCAGATTCTTGTTTGATTATCTCAGAGCAAGATTTCAGGAGTCTATCGGCTATGAGCTTACCGCCCGTGACCGCCTTGCAGTAGGTGATGCCCTGAAGCGAGTATCTCTCGGCTATTTCCAGCAGGTAAGCACGGGAAATATACTCAGCTCGGTAACCACAGGTCTTTCTACCCTTGAAAATATGGGCATACGAATGGTCGATAATTTCGTAGGCGGATATCTGAACTTTATCGTTATATTTGTCACACTTGCAATATTCAGCCCCGTGACCGCACTTATAGCACTGGCAGCCGCAGCGGTTTCATTCATATTCCTTGTGCTCATCTCACGCTACAGCGCCAAAAATTCACCTGTTGAGGCTCAGGCTAACAAGGATATGACAGGCGCAATAATCGAATACTCAAGAGGACTTGCGGTAGTTAAGTCCTTCGGAAAAAGCGGTGCTTCCATGGATTCCGTCACAAAGGCGGTAGGGGACAGCAAGCGCATACATCTTAAAATAGAGTGGGGATATCTTCCCTCAAATCTCTGCCACCTGATAGCCCTTAAATGCGGCTCGGTAGCACTTGCACTTGCAGCGTCACTTATGTGCCTTAACGGAAAGATGGACTTTTCCGTAATGCTCATGTTCGTGTTCTTCTCCTTTGTGGTATTTGCAAGCCTTGAACCTATCAGCGACAGCGCACACACTCTCAGCGTTATCGACGATGCAATGGATCAGCTGGATGCTCTTAAAGGAAGCAGCTTTATTGATGAAAACGGAAAGAATATTCCTCTCAGCCACTACGATATCGAGTTCAAAAATGTTGATTTCGGATATGATTCCCGTCAGGTGCTTAAAAATGTAAGCTTCTCTATCCCCGAAAAGACATCTACCGCCATTGTGGGACCGTCCGGCTCGGGAAAGACCACTATCTGCAGCCTGCTTGCCAGATTTTATGATCCCAACAGCGGAAGCATCACAGTAGGTGGCCATGACCTGCGTGAAATGACCTGCGACAGCCTGCTTTCAAACATCTCCATGGTTTTCCAGAACGTATATCTTTTCAATGATACCATACGTGCAAACATCTGCTTCGGAAAGCCCGACGCTACCGAAGAGGAAATGATAGCCGCAGCCAAAAAGGCACGCTGCCACGACTTTATATCGGCTCTCCCTCAGGGCTATGACACCGTTATAGGCGAGGGCGGCGGAACTCTTTCAGGCGGCGAAAAGCAGAGAATATCCATCGCAAGAGCTATCCTCAAAAATGCTCCTATCATAATCCTTGACGAAGCCACCGCTTCCATCGACCCCGAAAACGAGCATCTTATCCAGTCGGCAATATCCGAGCTTACAAAGGGCAAGACGATCATCACCATCGCACATCGTCTCGCAACTATCGAGCACGCCGATCAGATACTTGTAGTCGATGACGGCAGAATTGCCGAAAAGGGAACTCACAGCGAGCTTATCAGCCAGGACGGCGTTTACAAACGCATCATTCAGATAAGAGAACAGGCCGAGGGCTGGCGCATAGGCAGCGTATAAGGTCAATACAAAAAAATCATCGCCATATACACAAAAGCATAATGCCTTGTGTATATGGCGATTTTATGTCTATGTCAGAACTTGTCTTCACAAGCTAAAATCGACGCAACAGGGTTTGCAAATTGGAAATAATACAAATATTTTCTTGGTAAAAAGTCCTAATTTCATAGTCCTTTGACAAACGCCCGGACCAAGTCATCCAGCCAAATGTTCGTTCAACTACCCAACGAACAGGCTGAATTTCAAATTCATTTTTTATT
>NZ_JAOQKB010000016.1:0-55317 GCF_025567215.1 Huintestinicola butyrica | reverse complement strand
TCGTCCGAGAAAACGTCTCAATTTCCTTACTCCCTTTGAGGTGCTCAAAAAATTTTTTCTCTGATTTTGTTGCACTTGACTTGACAATCTATCAGGAAAAAAACTTCAGAGCACTATTTCCTCCGTGAAAATGATAATACTGATTTAACGGACATTAAAGGTTTCTTTGCAATTAAACTTACTAATGGTGAGTTACATATATTGCATGGAGAGACTGTTGACAAAAATGGTGCGTTGACAGCAAAGGTTTTGTTTAATCCAGATGAGATACAAGAACTTAGAAATCTTTTTGAAAGATATGCGACTCAAAGTTATAGAATGGAGAAAGTTATTTCGGATGTATCTAAACAAAATTTATTTGTAGATTACCTTAAGCGTAAAAATATTGATCTAACGTAGTTTAATCCCCTTATAGAACAAATTGTTTCTATAAGGGGAATTGTTGTTATTATGACTTTTTTGGCATTCAAGGCGGTATTTTGGCATTCAGGGCAAAAGCGTTGACTTGCCAGTCACATACATATATAATACAATTACACTACTATTTTCGGAGGTTTACATGAATTCCTGTGATGTGTATATTGTAGCTCCCATTGCTAAACTTACTTGTGATGAAGATAAGCCATTAGGAAGTAATATTTTTAAGCTACATGAGGTAATCAATAGAATTACGAATAGATATAATACTAAAGTTGATATATATAGTTTGGCTAAGGTGAAAATTAACTCAGTGCCTGAAAGCTGTAAAAGAATTGACGAAGCCACTTGTACAATTATTATTATTCCTTGTGAGAACATACATGACTTTATGATACTCATTGGACATGCTATTGCAAGAAATAAAAAAATCTACATTCTTTTTCTGGACAATAAGACTTATGGCTCACAAACAGGAGTAATAGCAGACGGATATGAGAATGTATATGTAGATTGTGTTAATCCATTGCTGAATGATTTTGACAGACTTGATCGATTTATATTATCAGTTGTCGGAGAAAGAAGTGAATGCAATGCTTGATAATATCCTGAGTAGACTGGGCATATATGATTTAATGGGCGTACTTTACACAGGAACAATTATATCTGTAACATTATGGTTTATTAATAGTGTATTTGATATTGTAAACCTTCAATTTCAAGCTCTTGATGTAAATGGTACATTCCTTTTTATTGTGATAAGTTACTTTCTTGGATTAGTATTTCAAGAAGTAGGCTCATTTATAAGTAAATCAATTTTCTTCAGAAAAAATAAACTTCTGCATATTGCTATGCGTTCTAAGGAAAATGACCCATATCTTATGTCAGAGGCTGAGATGAAGCTTCTTAAAAAGAAACTAAAAGAGGAGCGAGGTTACGAAAACAATAATGCAGATATTTCGTACATATACAATTACTGTAAAAGTTATTGCTTTGAGCATTGTGATGTTTCTTTGATTGATAAAGACCAATCAATTGCTGCGATGAGCCGAAGTCTTTCAGTATTCTTTTCTGTTTTGAGTGTGCTAATAATTATAGCGGTATTCTTAAGTGACAGCATAAGATATATATGGTTAGTTCCGACTTCAATGTTTTTGTCGGTTCTGATGTTTATTCGTTTTAGAAGATTTACAATAATCAGATATGTTCGTATCTTAAGAGCGTATTTATATCAAAAAGGGCGGGAGTGATTTTATGCCGTATAATGAATTTAGAGAGCAAGCAGAGATGTATTATGATAATGCTGTTACAAAGTACAACAATGGTAATTTCATAGGTGCATATCAGGATTTTAACATGGCTAAATGTATTGCAGAGAAAAATAACATGAATGGACTTGTTGAAATTATTGATGTATATTTACAAAAACTAAGAGAAAGGAGCATTTGATGGATAAACTTCTTGACGCTACAATGAATTTTCTTTATCGTAATGAGGAAAATATGGATGAGGAACAGGCTGAAATTGTACGTTATGGTCTGGAACTGTTTTATCTAAAAGCATTCTTTTTTCTTGCAACTATAGCCATCGGCATACTGATGGGAAGCTTTTGGGAGAGCCTTATTTTCACTGCTTTGTTATCAGGTATCAGAACTATGGCAGGCGGTTTTCATGCAAATACAAGAATGCAATGCTTTATAATGTCCATGCTTACATTTGTATGTGTACTTATGATTCTTAAAATTGTAGCTGTATATAATGTTATTCTGATACCTCTCATCGTATTAGCGGTTATATCCTCAATTGTTATATGGAAATTTGCGCCTATTGATACTGAAAATAAGCCACTTGAAGATGATGAGATTGCTGTTTTTCGTAAAAAGGCACGAGTAATGCTCATTGTTGAAATTTGTATCTCAGTTGCGGCGTATCTTATTGGCTTTGTCAGCGTAGCGTGTTCTGCATTGCTAGCGCTTATAGTAACAGGCATATTAATGTCGACAGAGTTGCTTAATAAAAGACGAAGGTAGGAAATCCTATGGTAAATAAAAATTTCGGTGAGTATGTTCGTAAACTGCGAACCGAAAGAAATTATTCCCTAAAGCAGCTTGCAGAAGAAATTGAAATCACTCCATATTACCTCAGTTATATCGAAAGCGGCAGAAAGACAAATCCTAATCAAAGGATTATTGCTAGAATGTTTGTTGTTCTGAAAATGAGCAAATCAGAGATTGAACATTTTTTAGACCTTCATGCTAAAGCAAATGGAATTGTCAGCTATGATATAGCTGAATATATAATGCAAAATGATAATATTCGTGAGGAAATTCGTTCAGCAAGAGATAAACAAGGAGCTTCTCCTAATTGGGATGATTTCATAAAGAATTTTATAAAATGATATGTAACGGGTAATCCCGTTATATATTTTGCAGTAGGGTTGACTAGCGAGTCAACAAAGGAGGTAAAAATTTGGTAGCTGTAAACACTTGTTTGAATGTTTGTAAAACAAAGAAAATACGATGTCCTGTTTGCAGGGGGCGTATTTGCGATTTAGTTATTGATGAAGACATAAGTTGCAGACATAAATACAAAGTGATTTCAGACGAGGAAAGTAAAAGCAACATAACAATAAAATGCCAAAAATGCGGTTTAATTGTTGGCATAGCGATATGTCAGCAAGATATAAAAAAAATACAATAAAATCAAGATACTTAGTACAGGTATCATCCTCTCTGAGTAAATAGGGATTAAAGGATAGAAACTTGACAGGTAGCTTTTAAAGCTATAGTCAGGTTTCTATCCTTTTTTTGTTTATACAGATATGACCTTTCTGCTTTAAAAGCGGAAAGGTCATTTTTATGCTGATTCTTGAATGGCAGCCATACATAGCACGTTATCCTTAACCGAAAATTTAATTCAATTTAGAACTTTATCAAATTTTCGGAGGTAATCACAATGATTGAAAAGAAACGTGTAATTGATTTTGTAAAAATAGGTGAAAACACCAATATTGTTAAGCTGTCAAGTGCTTATGACACTAACTGCTCTATGCAGGAATTTGAAACCGTAGATGACAGAACCCTACAATGCATGCTTGATTCGGAACGTGAAATGGATTCGTTTCAGCGTAATGAACGCAACCACGTAGTAAGTCTGCCTGAAGATGAGGTTAAAGCTGCAAAAATGGGAGCTGTTACTGTTTCAGTTGAAGAAAAATATTTTTCTGAATATGACTCTGAGCAGATTAATGAGATATTGGATGTGCTAAGTAAGCTTACATATCGTCAGCGGAAGAGAATTTACATGAAATTCTGTTTGAAAATGACCTACACAGCTATTGGTTTGTCGGAAGGAGTTGCACCTGCATCGGTTCAGGAAAGCTGTGAGCGTGCATTAAGAAAATTGAGTGAGTATAGTGATATTTTACAAAATACTACGATAAAAACATGGACTGATTTATTGGTTTGAACTATTTTGAGAAAACTTTTTCAAAAAGCCCTAAAAAAACGCTGTTTTTTTTCCTTATGGGTGAAAGGCAAAAACAATCCTTTCAACTCTGAACGGAAAGGAGGCAGAGGATATGCACGGAGATGATGTAGCAAGTGCGGGCGTGAGCGTGTCAACGCAAATCGTTTCAAAGGCAACTGAAATCCTTTTGGATATGCTCAAGGTTGCAATCGAAAAGGAACGAGAAGCGGCACGGCTAAAGCAGTCCGAAAAAAAGCAGGTATTGTCAGGCGGCGAGGTGACATACCAGAAGCTGAAGGAGGGCGGCGAGGTTGCAATGCTCCCGTCCTTTGACAAGGACGATTACGGAGAATTTCTCAAACGGGCAAAAGAAATGGACATTCCTGTTGCGGCGATACAGGAACACGGCAAAGAAAATACCCTTTCTCTTTTCTTCAATGTAAAGGATAAGGAAGCGGTAAATGCCATAGTTCAGGATATTGTCCGAGAGAAACTGAAACAGCCTGAGCAGACTGAGCGTATGATTACCATTGAAAAGGAACAGGTTGAGGGTTTCCAAATGTATTGTTCAGACCACGACATACCTGTGAATTTCATGGAAACTCAGAACGGAGTCAAATGTATTTTCGGTGCTGCGTATGAAAAGCAGATGGAAGCGGCTGTTGAAAATTTCAAAAAGCTCCACAGTGAGCTTGCCAAAACCGAAATTGATGTTCAGAAAGATTCCAAAGGAAAGCTGAAAATCACATTCAGCGATACCGAGCAGGGCAAAAAGGTCACAATGAATTTCTGTACGAAATCCAAAGTGGAACGTGTCTTGCAGGAACGGCTTGGGTTTAGTCAGGTCAAAGCGGTTGAAGCGGCGAACGCACTTACCGCAAAGCTGTCAGACCAGCAGCTTGGATACTATTTAAGCGGTTCAAGACAGCTTGAGCAGATGGCTTATTACGAAAAGGACATCAAGTTTGAAAACGAGAATGTTCTGACGGATAAGTTCTCATTTGCAAAAATGCAGTTTCAGGAGGAAGATACTCCGAAGCTCACCATTACCGATGAGCGAGGGCATTTTGTTGTTCTGTCTGCAAACACACGGGACAGAGTCGAGATTGAAAAAAGTATCCGTCAACATTTAAAGGTTGAGGATACGGAAACGGTCAAGGCAATTATGACAAAAGCCGAAAGACTTGGCTTTGTCGATGAGCCGAAGCAGGTTCAGTTCAAGGAGTTCCTTATCGAGCGTGAAACACAATCCGCATTTACGGTGCGTGGCGGTTCTACGGTAGTCAGACTTGATTTGTCTGACAGAGAAACAGCGAAAAAACAGCTTATGGACAGCTTTGGAATGACAGCGGCAAAGGCTGAAAGAATTATCGACAAAGCGAGAAAGCAGACAGTTGTAAACAATCTGTTGAAAAAAGCTAAAGCAAAGGCGGCATTGACAGCCGACGCTATCAAGCATAAGAAGCTGGATAGGGGGTCACGCAAATGAGCTGAGTAGCAAAAAAGCCTGATTTCGTTACAATCAGCATTTATGCGGTACTTGCCGTATTCGTAATTTACTTTGCAGCTTCATTGGGTGCTTGTTTTGACTTGTCTACCAATGAAGAAGGCAAGGTTGATTTCGATAACCTTGCGAACAGCTTGGAAACAACCCTTATGGATACCGAACTTGTCTTTGAACAGGTCAAGGCTGGCGGCAATGCCTTAATGTTTCCTTTGTTTACTGCTTTCGGTATCGGACTTTATGCTCTTATGAAAGTAACAGGCAAGAAGAAGTTTCACCGAAAGGGTGAGGAACACGGTTCTTCAAGGTGGGCAAATAAAAAAGAAATTGCTTCGCTTCTGGACAAGCCGCCTAAATCGCAAAAAGGCGAGAAAAAACCTCGTGACCAGCCTAAGCAGAAAAAGGGCGAATTCGTTATGGACAATAACATCATTCTTACAAATGATGTGAAAATGTCCCTTAACACAAGACAGACGAGGAAAAACCTCAATGTTATGGTAATCGGCGGTTCAGGTTCGGGTAAGTCCCGTTTCTACGTAAAGCCGAACCTTATGCAGGCAAACACAAGCTATGTCTGCACAGACCCTAAAGGCGAGCTTCTTCGCTCAACGGGAAAAATGCTGGAGAGCTACGGCTATAAAATAAAGGTGTTTAACCTTATTGATATGGCTCATTCTCACAATTACAACCCGTTCAACTACATTTATGATGTTGACGGAAATTACAGTGCAACCGCTGTAATCAAGATGGTAAACGTCTTGATGAAGAATACCTCAAAGGAGGGCGGCGGTGGAGGCGATCAGTTCTGGGACGACTCCACAAAGGCACTTTTGGCGGCACTTTGTTTCTATCTTGTTGAGTGCGAGGATAAATCAATGCAGAATTTTTCAGAGGTTATGAAGCTTCTGAAAAAGGCGGAGGTTAAAGAGGGCAGCGACGATTATCAATCCGACCTTGACCTTATCTTCGACGCACTTGAATTTCCCGAAAAGTATCAGACAGAGGAAGCCGAACATAATGAGCAGTTCAAGAACCTGAACCTCATTGACCTTGCAAAGTCAGCAAAGCCTGCAAACAGATATATGTGCCTGAAATACTACAAGGATTTCAAAAAGGCGGCAGGCGATACAGCAAAATCTATCCTTATTTCTACTGCGGTAAGATTGCAGGCGTTCAATATTCCCGAAGTTATGGATTTGACCTGCTGCGACAACATTCACCTTGAAATGATAGGTGATGAAAAGACCGTTATGTATATCATCATTCCGTCTTCAGACGATACTTTCAACTTTTTGGCGGCGATGATGTACACACAGCTTTTTGATGTTCTGTATGACAGGGCAAATTTCAAGCACGGCGGCAGACTTCCTTTTCACGTCCGCTGTCTGCTGGATGAGTTCGCAAATGTCGGCACTATCCCTCGATTTGAGGAGCTATTAGC
The DNA here is from genome assembly GCF_025567215.1 of Huintestinicola butyrica. Taxonomy (NCBI): domain Bacteria; kingdom Bacillati; phylum Bacillota; class Clostridia; order Eubacteriales; family Oscillospiraceae; genus Huintestinicola; species Huintestinicola butyrica. The sequence goes on along the minus strand of NZ_JAOQKB010000016.1, from coordinate 48,487 downwards.
AACAATGCGTTCTATGGAAATTTCAGCAAACGTCATTATACAGAACCTTTCACAGCTTAAAAAGATGTATAAGGATAGCTGGGAAAACGTACTCGGTAACTGCGACAGCCTGTTATTCTTGGGCGGTCAGGAGCCGACAACTCTTGAACACGTTTCCAAAACGCTGGGCAAGGAAACTATTGATACCCGTTCCCATAACCGTACAAGAGGCAAGAATGGCTCTACCTCTGAAAATGATGGTATCTTGGGACGTGAGCTTATGACGGTGGACGAGCTGAAAGTTATGAAAGATAACGAGTGTATTCTGTTCGTCCGTGGTATATATCCGTTTTTCTGCGATAAATTCGTGATTGAGAAACACCCGAATTACAAGCTGTTGGAGGACTCGAACAAGGACAATGCCTACCTAATCAGCAATATAAAGACGGTACAGTACGGCTCTTCCGAGGAGCAGGAAAACGAAGATTTACATTCCGAACCTGTTGAGGATTCGGAGAAACAAATTGGTAATGCCGTTACTGAAGCAGAAATGTCAGACCGAAAAACTTCAAGTGAAGATGTTCCCGACCAAGAATTTGAGCAGTCTGTCACCATTGAAGATATAATCGGAAATCAGGTACATACCTTTATCGGAGCAAAAGAATTTCCAAAAGACCCGAAGCAGGGTTTTGCACCTGCAAATCTTGACAATACCGAAATTGTTGTAACGGCAGAGCCTACATTAAAACCGCCGTTTACTGAGGTGGCTGATGACAGCTATCTTGATGTATTCGATGAAATTTAATTACACGGAGGTAATTGCAATGAGAAGAATTATTACTTTTATCAAGGACAAGTTTACAGATTTCAAGGCAGATATGCGAAGAAAGCAGATTAAGATGAAAACCACAATCAAGGAGGATTTTACTCCCAACAGCCAGCTTACCGCTGAACAGCGTGACGCAAAGCGTATGCGTTCTATCAGTAAGATTACGGCAGGTGTTATGGCTGCTAGTATGATGATGTCTTGCATGGGTGTGACAGCTTTTGCCGCTGATGGAACAGAGGGCGTTGAAACATTTAATACGGTAGTTGAGTTCATTGTTGACTGGGTAGCAAGAATCGGTCTTGTTATCGGCTTCATCGGTGCGGTACAGTTTGCAATGGGCTTCAAGGATGATTCTGCTGACGGTAAGACAAGAGGTCTTATGTGCCTTGCTTCAGGATTCATCGTATTTGCTGTTGCAAAGGCTTACGATATGTTTACGGTATAAGCCTTTCGGGAAAATCCCCTGCTTATGCAGGGGGAGTTCCTTTAATATCAGCGAAAGGAGCTGACTGATTGAATGATTGAATGGGAAACCGTTGAAGGTTGGGTCAGAACTTGGCTCGATATGATTAACTATACATTTGATAATGCAATACAAACGCTTACAGTTTCTCCTTTTGACAGCAGTATTACGATAATTGACACAGCAATGACAGCAGTAGAGGGTGTTGCTCTTGTGCTGGTATCAATGTTCTTTGCGATACAGCTATGCAACGACGCAATGTTATTAAAAATACAAAGCTACGAACAGGTTTTCAAGCTGTTTTTTAAGTTTATTCTTGCAAAGGTAATCGTTCAGAACGCGAGAGGACTTATGGGGATTCTGTTTAATGGCTTTAATTCCGTAGCTGCAAGTCTTGGCGATTCAAACTATGGCTTTCTTTCGTCCTTTGGTACAGACGCATTAATATCACAGCCTTTGGATGCAGGATTTTTAAACCTAAATTATCTGCTGAAATATATTGAAACAATGCCGACATTCCTTATTTTAATGGGAGCTTGTTGGGTAATCAATCTTATCCTTATCGGCAGACTTTTTGAAATTATCGTATATACTGTTATTTCACCAATTCCGCTTGCGACTTTCGCAGGTGAAGGCTGGCACGATAGTGCAAAGGCTTTCATCAAGAGCTATGCGGCTGTTTGCTTGCAAGGACTAGTGGTAATTGTTATGTTTTATGCATTTTCACAGGTGGCAGCATTGTTGGGAGGAACAGATACAATGGGGATTACAATAACAGCGCTGGCTTTGGCATTGGGTGTTGCGAAAAGCGGACAATGGGCAAGGCAAGCTGTAGGTGCTTAAATTTATATAGTGGAGGTTAAAAAATGAATTTACATAGTGAATTGAAAAAGGTAGGAGTATCTCATAATTGTTCGCAGTGCTGCCGCAGTTGTTGTGGTCGCAAGGAAGCGTGTAGGGAATTTTATCCGAGCAATATGAGCGCTTTTATGGCTTATATTGTTGAGAGCCTGCGTGATATTGTTCCGCAGAGCAAGGACAGCAAGCTGAAAAGACATGTCACAAGTGACTGCAAATGTTTCGATGATGGTGTTACAACACTTGACGCATATTATGTTCAGCTTATAAATTCTGTACTTTCTGAAATACGCAAAGGCAAAGCCGATTATGTTTTCAATTTTGAGCAGATAAAGGATATAATGCGTTTTGAACCAAGAATAACCGTCAGATACATAGCTTACGCAGAATGCTACGAAATACGAAAGGCAAAATGACTTTATGAAAATTCACTATGAGGATATTTACTCCATTACGATGATTATTGCAGGAACATTATCCCTTATATATGTTATCTGCAAGATTGTTGAATGGACAAGTTGAAAGGAGTTTTTTGAATGAATAAGAGATGTATTGTTGCTATCGTTGCGGCTGGAGCTGCTGTGCTTACAGGTGGTATCTGCACGGCAGTATGTGTAATACGCAAAAAGAAGAAATCATGACTTTGATATAGGAGGTAAGTCCGATGATGACAAATGCCATTATAATCGCTTTTCTCGCTGGAGGAGCTGGCGGATGTGTGTATTTCGTCCGTTCACTCGTAAAGCTTGATGAAAAGCTCAATTCACTGTATTGGGGGGATGGCAGTTATGATTGAAATCCGCATTCCGAAAGAGATTAAGAATTACCGAGAAAAGCTGTTTTTCGGTTTAACACTTCGCCAGAGTATTTGTGCAGGTGCTGCACTCCTGATATGTGTTCCTCTGTATATCTTCGGTAATAAGTTTCTGCCGCAGGAAGCGGTATCTTGGGTAGTAATCCTTATTGCTGCTCCGCTTATGATGGCAGGCTTTTTCAGATATAACGATATGGTGTTTGAACAGTTCGCTGTAGAACTTTTCTATCATCATTTCACACCTCAGAAACGAGTGTATTCTTATGAGCCGCCGTTTATGGATTTCAGAAACGCATACATTGCTGAGGAACTTGCGGCGGAAATCGAGGAAAAAGAGAGCAGATCTGCTTTCAAAAGATTTTTAAGAAAGGCAGGTATCAGGCGTGGATAACTTTGTTTACGAAGAAGAAATTTTGCTTGACGAGGACGGAGTTCCCGTTGAGATATATGCCGATGAACCCGAAGAAACTACAAGGGTATGGCAGACAGCGGATACAGAAACGCAGGGAACAACAGCAGAGCAGATGATGTATTTTACCGCTGAAAAAGTAGAGAAATTAATATCAATGGAGGTAAATCGTGATGAGTTCACACAGACAGAAGAATTATCCGTACAGAAAGAGACAGAAGTGGCAGTTACAGCAGTGCCGGAGGTTTCCGAAGAACCAGAAGCCGAGGGAACAGAAACAGCAGTATCGTCAGTTCCGTCGGAAACAGGGGTAAGCGAAACGGCTACAGAGGTCACAACTCCTGAATCTGTTACTTCTGCGGTAACATCAGAGATTGCTGTTGTTCCCGAAGCTCCCGCTGAAACTCCTAATCAGAGTAATAGCATAATGGCTTTTCTGCTCCTTGCTGGTGTGTTTGGTGCGGCAGTTGCGGCAGCAGTCTTTTATATGAAAAACAGCAAAAAGAAGCTTGCTGATCCTAATGATATTTCACAGCTTTCAGCAAAGGAACGTGATTCGCTCCGTCTTAACAGGCAGAAAAAGAAAAAGCCCAAGAAAAAGCGTGTAAGCAAGAAGCGAATTGTGCCGAAAACGACACAGAAAACACTTCCGTACAAGAGGGTTTGCGATGAATATATCATCAAAATTGATGATAATAAATTCAGCAAAACTTACCGTTTTGAGGATGTGAATTACGCTATCGCAAAGCAGGAGGAGCAGGAAGCAATTTTCCTTGCGTATTGTTCTGTGCTGAATAGTTTTGATACATCTGCGGATATTCAGATTACGGTACATAACAATCGTGTAAATAAGGCAGATTTCAATAAAATGGTGCTGCTGAAGCATAAGGGTGACAGCTTCGATCACTACATTGACGTTTACAATGAAATGCTGGTTGAAAAGATGGAGCAGGGACAGAACGGTATTATCCGTAACAAGTATCTGACCGTAACGGTTCAGGCGGCAGACTTGGAATCGGCAAGAGCTAAGTTCGCTTCTATTGATTTGGAAGTTATAAACGCTTTTAAGAAAATCGGATCGATTATAACTCCTCTTACCTCACATGAGAGAATGAGTATCCTTAAAGATATTTTCAGAGGTGTAGATGAGGAAATTCCTGTTCTGAGCAACAAGGATTTCAGCAGACAGGCTGAGAGAGCGTATTGCTGTCCCGATTATTTTGAGTTCAAGAAGGACTACTTTATGTGGAACAACAAGTATGCCCGTACAATGTTTATCAAGGATATGCCTGCAAGTCTGAAAGATAACATTCTTACAGATATTGCAAATACAAACCTTGATGTTATGGTGTCGGTGAACGTTGCTCCCGTTGACCCCTACAAGGCTCTGAAAATCGTTAATCACCAGCTTACCTCTATGAGAGCAAATAAGCTGCAGGCAGAGAAAAAGGCAATTCAGTCGGGATATACTTCCGACGTTATCAATGAAGATTTGAAGCACAGCCTTATCGAAGCTGAGGAGCTGCTTGATGACCTTCGTTCAAAAAATCAGAAGATGTTCCTTGATAACATCATTATTATGGTAACAGCGGATGATTTTGACGAGCTTGAGAACAATACTGAAACCATTGAAGCAGTTGTAAGAAAGCATATCTGCTCCGTATCAACACTAAAATTTCAGCAGGAAAAGGGACTGCAATCAGTTCTTCCTCTTGGCAACTGTACGCTTAAAATCCGTAGAACTCTTACAACAGAGAGTACAGCGGTATTCCTCCCATTTGCTTCAAAGGAAATTACGCATAAGAACGGAATGTATTACGGTCTGAATACGCTTTCCAACAATATGATTATCTTCAACAGACTTATGCTGAAGAATCCCAACGGCTTCATTCTCGGTTCGCCCGGCTCTGGCAAGAGCTTTTCGGCAAAGCGAGAAATGCTGAACGTATTTCTTGCAACGGATGATGATATTATCATCATTGACCCTGAGCGAGAATACACAAACCTTGTGGAAGCTCTGAACGGCGAAACGATCAATGTTTCACCTGCGTCCACAAACTTTATCAATCCCCTTGATATGTCAAAGGATTATTCCGATGATGAAAGTCCTCTCATTATGAAGTCCGACTTTATCCTCTCATTCTGCGAGTGTCTTGTAGGTAAACAGGGACTTACGGCAAAGGAAAAGACTATCATCGACCGCTGCCTTAATATCACTTATGCGGAATACTTGCAGGATTTCAACCTCGAAAAAAATCCTACTCTTATGGATTTCTATGAAATTCTCAAATCTCAGCCTGAAAAGGAAGCGCAGGGACTTGCACTTTCCTTTGAGCTGTATATCAAGGGTAATCTGAATGTGTTTGCACACAAGACCAATGTGAACACAACCAACCGTGTTGTTTCCTACGATATTAAAGACCTCGGCAAGCAGCTTAAAACGCTGGGTATGCTGATTGTTCTTGACTATGTATGGAACAGGATTACTGAAAACCGTGCAAAGGGCAAGCGTACTTGGATTTATATGGACGAGATCTACTTGCTCTTTGCCAATGAATACTCTGCGAACTTCCTCTTTGAGCTTTACAAGAGAGCAAGAAAGTGGGGCGGCATTCCAACAGGTATTACACAGAATGTTGAAGATTTGCTGAAATCTGAAACTGCCCGTTCTATGCTGTCGAATACGGACTTTGTTATGATGCTCAATCAGGCTACAAGTGACCGTATTCAGCTTGCAAAGCTTCTGAATATTTCGGATAATCTGCTTGGCTATGTTACCAGCAGTGAAAGCGGACACGGACTTATCTGCTGCGGCGGTTCTATTATTCCTTTCAAGGATAAGTTCCCACACAATGAGCTGTATGACCTTATGACAACGAAACTGGAAGAAGTGCAGAAAAAGTAAAGGGGCGATGAAATGTCGGAAATCAAGACAAACATTCAGAGTTCCGAACCTGTAATACATTCACAGAATAAAGTGGTTCATAATTATGCGGAGCAGTTAAAATCGGCAGTTGTATCTGCCGACCACAAGAAAGCTATACTCCGTGAAATGCAGTTGGAGCTGACAGCACAGCATTACCGCAGACCTGAACATCGTTCTGTTGCTTGTGAGGTTACTCATAATTCCTCTGTGAAGCTGGAAATGAGTTCACAGCCAAGTCTGATACAGACAGGCGGGCAGGTTTCTGCCCCGTCTGTTCAGACAGCGGTTGACAACAGCTTTATAAAAACTCGGCGTAGTACAGATTTCATAAAAACCTCTACACTCACCTATTCCGATGATGTGAAAGAAATCTTTAAGGCTTCTGAAAATCTTGATGAAAAGATTGCTAAAGCCAATAAGCTGTGGCAGAAGAAGGTGAAATCCCGTGCTCTCGGATTAAAACAGCGAGGTTTGAAAAACAAGAAATATACCTTTGCAAAGCTTGACAGCGAAGGCTCTGAAGCTATTGAAATGGTACAGATAGTTCAAAGCGCAGGCAGTGCCGTTTCAAAGGCTGGAGGTATGATACGGACAGCCGTAAAAAGCACCTCAAACGGTATTGGCAGTATAAAGACGATGGTTAAAAACGGCGGTGTGAAGCTGGGTTCAAGAAAGGATATTTCACGAATAGCAACATCTGTCAAAGGGAGCGTAGCTAATATCGCAAAGGATACCGGACAGCAGCTTTTGAAAACCAAGATTGATAAGTCAAAGATTACCGATACGGGAAGCGAGGCTATCAAGCAAGGTCTTACCGATTTGCGTTATGTCGATAATGCAAGAAAGGCTGTTGTTAATACCGCTCGAACAACCGCAAAGGCAGGCTATGCGGTTAAAAACCTCCCTAAGAATGCCCGTGCAAAAGCACAGGAAGCCAAGAACAATGTGAAACGAGTTAAAGAAGCTGCAAAAAAGACAGCGGCTACAGTAAAAAAGGTTCTGACATCAAAAGTGTTCTGGATACTTATGCTGGTAGCGTTGCTTGTTTTACTCGTGGTCTTGCTGATAAATGGGATTATTACAGTAATATGTTCTGCTGTCAGTAGCTTGTTTGCTTGGATGTGTCCCGATGGTGATACCTCGGATGAAACGATTAAGAATAACATAGGGACATATATTTCACAGATACAGCAATGCGAAACTGATATTCAGGCAGAAATTGATGCTGTTGTAAATAGTTTAGCTCCCGAATACCGTTATGATGGTACGCAGATACAGGGCTTAAATCAATTCGCAAATAGCAAGTTGCAGTTATATGACTACAATGCTGTTCTAGCAGTTCTTGCAACGCAGAAATATCAAAAAGTATTGGAGGGCGGTACGGATGATTTTTATTTTACCGTTGAAGAAATAAGGGAAGCTGTAGAAATGTTCTATAGCTTTACATATTACTATGGGTACGATTATTGTCCTAATTGGGATTGCTCTCTTGATGAAAACTGCTTGCTTAGTCTTTCAGCCAATAGTTTTGAAATATCTGGAATAAGTTATAATTCTTATTACAATTATTATGAAGTTACAATGCATGGACCGACTTATGAACATGCTTCAAGTATGTATACTTATCTTGAAATATATATGTTGGAGGGTGGAACCATTTCGGGTTCAGGGTATGCAGATGTATCGGGTGGGATGTGGTCTATAACCTACACAATAAGTACGGACGCTTATGTACAGATTGATTGGGATGAGTTCTATCTGACAGTATCAACGGTGTATTGTAATAATTCTAACCACTGTTATATGTACGGCGGCGTATACAACTATGATATCGAAACGGTAATGCAGAAAGCAGGATTTGATGATGAGGAACGAGAAATTTTTGAAATTTACCTTGCACAGATTGAAGCTATAAATGGAGTGTGATGCAATATGTTTGACTATTTCAAAAAGATGAAACAGACGCAGCATGAAGCAGAGGAAAATGAGCCACAGGAGAGCAAGCCTAAGAAAGATATTGTTTTTATAATTATCCTCATTATGTTCGGAGCAATAATTGCAGTAGGCTTAATTACGGGTATCAATGACCTTGCCGGTGATACGGCGCAGGATACAAACCTTGTTTTTCGGTTCAGCGTTACTGACGGAATTATTCTTGGTGGTATTACAGTGGCGTACATAGTTACCCATATAAGAAAGGGGCGAAAATGATTGGCGGATAAGGAAAAGAAATTCACACAGGAACTGGAACGCTGCCGTGCGAATGTAAAAAAGACAAAAGAACTTATTGAGTATCATAAAAATATGCTCAAGATCTATGAGAACAAAGAAGCAGAACTTATGTCAAAATTGGATGAAGTAAAAATGAATTCTCTATGCGTGATGATTAACAAAAACGGTTACGATATAGATTTGCTTCGTGAAGCAGTGCGGCTTGGCGATTTCAGTGCTATTCTACAGCAGAAAAAAGAAATTATTTCAGAGTCAGAGGGTATAAAAAGGGAGAAATCCATCCTCAATGATGAAACATAAACTTCTATTTTAAATGTTGAGAGGAAAATCAAGCATGAAGATGATTAGATTTGAAAATGTATGCGACAGTATCAGAGAAGCAATGTTTCGTTTCTATATGGAACAGACTTGTTTTGACAGAGATGTATGTGTAGAGAAAATTGAAAAGCTTGTAGACAGGACATTTGACGCTATGAGTGAAATTCCTAATACTAATCTTACGGTCGGTAATATTCCACGTTTTGCTGTTATGGCTGATGAGTATACAGAGGAGATTCTTCCAATGTATATAAAAAACAGCGATATGCTTTATACCGAAGCTGTACAGCTTGCTTCATTTGTAACGGATGGGTATTCTTCGGATAAGTCTGTGGGAGCATACACGGCTCGTGGGTATGACATTGTATATGATTTTACAAGTGGTAAGGTAAAGCTATTGTATTTTGTTATGACAGATTGCAATGATATGCTTACGCTATATCGTACTGAAACTGACTATATTGAGAAGTTCTCTTGTTACAAGTTTACAGAGATTTTGTATTCGCAGATGACAGAAATGCTGAAAAATAGCATTTTTGTTCCAACACTTAATGTTTTTATGGAGGTATGCTGATATGTTCAGACTTATCATTTCAGAAAAGCCCTCGGTTTCCGCTTCCATTGCCTATTGCATAGGTGCAACGGAAAAGATTTCCGAAGGAGATACATTCTACTGGCAGGGCAATGGCTACATTGTAACCAACGCTCTCGGACACCTATTCGGTATCGGAATGCCGGAAGATTATGGTTGGGGAAAGTGGGAGCTTGAAACACTTCCTCTCATTCCGCAGGAGTTCAAGCTGTTTCCGCTTAAGGGTTACAGCGGTCAGATTAAGCTGCTTAAAAAGCTCATCTGCCGTGACGATGTGACGGAGATTATTAACGCTTGCGACGCAGGACGTGAGGGCGAATGTATCTTCCGTTACATATACAACTACTTTGGCTGTAAGAAGCCGACAAAACGCTTTTGGATTTCCTCACTTACCGACGAAAGTATCAAGCAGGGTATGAAGAACCTGCTTGACGGTAAGGAAAAGGACAATCTTTTTGCGGCAGGCTTCACAAGAGCAAAGGCTGACTGGATACTCGGTATGAGCCTTTCACGTCTTTACAGTATTGTAAATGATGACAGCCACAAGGTTGGCAGAGTTAAGACACCTGTCCTTAACATTGTCGTAAACCGTGATGAAGCGATTGCGGCATTTACAAAAAGACCGTTTTACAAGGTAGTCCTTGAAAACGGCGCTGAATGTGAAAATGTTTTTGATACCGCAGAACAGGCAGAAGCGGTGAGAGCAAAATGCAGCGGTAAGATTGCTGTTGTATCTTCCTCAAAGACAGAGCAGAAAAAGGAAAACCGTCCTTTGCTTCACAGCCTGACCTCCTTGCAGCAGGAGGCAAACGATGTGTATGGTATGACCGCTGCCGATACGTTAAAGTCGGCACAGAGCCTTTATGAAAAGAAGCTCCTTACATATCCTCGTACAGACAGCAGTTATCTTTCGGATGATATGATACCGCTTGTTGAGAGTATCGTAAAGTGCCTTGCGGGATATGACGGTGAGCGTGTTCAGCGTTTACAGGAGCAGGGACTTATAATTGATAAGCGTATCATCGACAACAGCAAGATTTCGGATCACCACGCTATTATTCCAACAAACCTCATCGGCAGGCTTGACGATGAGAAGCTGGACGATAACGAACAGCGTATTGTAAAGCTGGTAATCAACCGTTTCCTTTGTGCCGTTGACAAGCCGTATATCTACTCCGAAACAAAGTACGAATTTCTTGTTGAGGATGAGATTTTCAAGCTGACGGTTAAAACTCCGATTGAATGGGGTTGGAAGCAGTACAAGCTGTCCGAGCCTGCGGAGCTTGATGAGGATACAGACAAAGTGTTGTCGGTACTCTATTCCGAAAACGCAACCTTTACCGCAGATAACATTGAGGTAAAGCAGGGCGAAACAAAGCCGCCGAAGCATTTTACAGAAAGTACACTTCTTGCGGTTATGGAAAACATTGACCGTCTGATTGACGATAAGGAGCTGAAAGGCTTTGTCAAGGAACGTGGACTCGGCACACCAGCAACAAGAGCTTCCATTATCGAAGAACTTATTGCCGCAGGATATATCGAGCGTAAGAAGAAACAGCTTGTTTCAACAGATTACGGCAGAGCGTTTGCTTCTTCTGTTCCCGATAATGTAAAATCGGCAGAGCTGACCGCACATTGGGAACAGGTGCTTTCCGATATTGAAAACGGAAACGGCAATGCGGATATGCTGCTTGATGAAATCAAGAACAGCGTTTCGGAAATTATTGCTTTTGAAAAGAGCAGAGGCAATCGTGTCAAGGTTACACGAAAGGTAAGCGTGGGCACCTGTCCTCGCTGTGGAAGTCCTGTTATAGAAAATAGCAAGGCTTTTAGTTGCTCCGCAGGGCGTGACAAGTGTGGATTCTTCATTTATAAGCAGGACAAGCGTATCGGCAGAAGCTACAGGGCTGACGAGATTGCGGAACTGCTTTCAAAGGGCAAAGTTACGCTGAAGAATTGCACATCATCAAAGGGAAATAAGTACAGTGCGGTATTTTCTCTTGAAGATACGGGCAAGTATGTGAACCTCAAGATGGAGGAGTTTGTGGACGGTAAGAAAAAGCGTGGTGCATAAATTAAAATGCGGAAGCCCACTGCCAGTTTAGCTTTTGGGTTTCCGCAGTAAAATCATTTTGAGTTAGAGTAGTTATAATGAAGTATCATAAAAGTTACGATATTTCTTTATAATTGATTGGGCAAATAAGTATCCTGTCATATCACCCTCATCACCCAACTTCATATCTTCTTCAAGATTGCGAGCAACAATACGATAAACTCCATAATAGAATGAATTATAAAACATATTTTGAAAGTCAGACATACATTCACTAAAGTCCGTGGTTACACCTCTAACATCAATATAGACATCTTGACCTCTATATGTTGCTTTGCAAAATACATGTCGCATATAATCATCATAATCTCTTATTTCATACACTTCATATCCAAATTCTTTATGTAAAGCCAAAGCAAACAAGTGGCATGAACCATGTAGAAATATCCAAGCATCTGTATAGAGATAGTCCATTGCATTTTCATCTTTACATTGGATTTTTGAATATCCATCATTTGTAATCCTATTTAGGCTTTTTGAAACATTATCTTCCAAATAGTGTCCTTTATGAAAATGGAACCAACCGTTTGGCTGCATTGTGTCATTGTTCATAATAACGCTCCATTCGTAAATCTTAATTTATTATACTTTATTTTAAATATAATAGGGATATGGTGTTTTAAAATCATTTTCTAAAGAAACGAAATTTTTATGTTAAAATTTGAACTTATCTGTGTCAACTGGTTGGACAAGTTTCTTTGATATAAGCTGTTGCATGAACATTCTCTACGTTTTTCCATATAGAGTTATAAGCAAAGTTTTCCTGATGCAGTTCTATATGTTAACAGAATATAAATGCAACACAGGCAACATCTTCTGAAATGGTAGGGGATTTGTGGGTGGCGAAAAATGGATATTACTGGCTTGAATATCTTTTCTTTATTTTTTCCCTTAAGCCTGTTTCGTCAAGTTGTTTTTGAACAGTAATGCTTTTTTGCACAATGTTTTGAATAATATAGTTTGTTTCTTCTTTAACAATATCTGTTATGCTTTTATCGTATGGAGTGGTGTCAAGGCTAATCTGAATATAACGTTTAGGTTGATAAACAGTTAAAAAAATCCAGCCGAGATATGAGGTTATAACACAATAATGCTGTTTTGTGGTAGTCGAAAATGAATAACCTGTAACACAATGTGAGAGCAATTCTATTTGGGGAGCAGTGTAACCTAATTCACAAAGTGAAAAGATGTAATTTTTAATTTCTGAAATATCTTCAGGCAATTGAAGCTTTTGAATATTTTCAATAAATGCAATCGCTTCGCCAAAAGATTGTGGTTCACCATTGGCGTAATTTGTAATAAGTTGTTGATCTATTAGTTCCTGTTGTTGAGGGGAGTGAGTTGAATTTAAATATCGTCTTATTTTATATTCTAATCTTTCAAATGCCGTTCTTTCAGATCGTTCTTTAAAAGAATCATACACGTATAGATCATCATATAGAATTCTCCACGATACGGTAAGTAAATAAAAGTTGATATTTTGCGTAATTGTGGAAGGAATTAATTTGTCGGCTGTATACTTATCTAAAAAGGTATTGCAAAAATCTCTTTCATATTTACTAAAAAATTCTTCGCAGTCATGACAAAGCATTGGCTTTTTTTCGCCATCTTGATATATTTTTTGTATATCGTCCATTTCTCGAAAACGAGAGTTTTTAAATGTTTTGATTCTTTTATATACAGCTTTAGGAATAAGGTGACTTTGCATTAACTGGATGTTTTCTTTTCCGCATAATGCACATGTACCCATTTGATTATTAGTTGTCAATTATTACATCCCCTTTAGTTTAAAAAATATTTGCTTTGGAAGAACCCCCAGCGAAATTTAGACCTATAAATCCTATGTTGATGGTAATTCCGGTGAATTTAATGGAGTTTACAAGTGCTTTAATGCCGTTAATAATCATATGGCATCCCCCCTTTAAAAGTTCACGTGGGTTTATGTGGTTCTTCCAAGGACCGTTGGGGTAGTCTTTCCAAAGCAAACATTTTACTATATTATAGCACGACTTCTCTAAAAATTCAATATTTTCCAACGGAAGGAGCGATATTTATTGTCAAGACTACAAACCGTTCGTGAAAACTGGACGGAAATAACAACAAAACTGCTTCGGGACAAACAAGAGCTTGCACATTTTCTGCGGTTTTCCGCAAAGATGTATAAGCAGAGTTTTTCCGACGCAGTTCTCATATATCAGCAGAATCCCAGTGCCACAAAGGTGGCAACTCTTGAAACTTGGAACAAGCTGGGCAGGCTTGTAAACAAGGGCGAACACAGTATTGCTGTGTTCGGTGAGGACAGCAAGTGCAAGCACCTTTTCGATGTTTCACAAACAAACGGCAAGCGTGTTCCTGAGCTTTGGAAGCTGACGGAGGATTTATCCGCCGACCTTACCGCCGTTATAAATGAAAAGTACGGAAAGGATTGCAAGAACATTCAGGAAACTATTGCGGCTGTTGCTGTGGACAATATCAAAAGCCGTCTGCCCGATATGCAGTATGCGGTAGGGCAGATGAAGCTGTCAGAAAAGGATATAACAGCATATCAGCAGTCGATTGTTTCAGCGGTACGATTTGTAATCGCAAACCGCTGTGAGCTTGACAGCGATATGAAAATATCGGGCGGTATTAACCTTAATGCCGCAGATATGTTTAAAGACAGCCGTGACCTTATCCGTTTCTGCAATATTGTAAATCAGTCGGCAAAGGACGCTCTATTGGAAATGGAGCGAGAAATTGTAAATATTCTTAAACAAAGGAGAGAACGAAGCAATGACATACAGATTAAGCCCGACAGGACAGTATCTTCCCGAAATCCAGTACACGCAGAACCCCAGAGAACAGGCACTTCTGAAAAAGCCGATAGGCAGATGGGGCAGAATGTGGCAGGAGTGGGTGAAAACGGAGTATCCCACAGAGGTTCAGATATTCATAATGGAGGGTCGTTGGAGCATAATTCCGAGGGAAATCGACAGAGAAGCGGAGAAACGCTTTCAGGAGATGGACGAACAGTACCGACAGCAGAATCCCCGTCCGACAGCGTTCAGCGAGATACAGGTTTGGGAGAAAACAAGAGTGCTGACGATAGAACACAGGATAATGGAGGAAATCGTGTTCAGGCTCAGAATGTAGTAGTCCAAAGTCTCATTGACAGATTTCTTCATGCTGACTTCAACCGCCGCCTTGACAGCTACGAAACGGCTGGTATGGTCTTTATGGACTACGCAGACACGGCGTTTGACCCTGTGCAGTTCTTTGACAGATTCCATTCCGACAGATTTTCCGATACGCATGCGGAGGAAATCAGAAACATTATCAAAGCGGCAATGCAGAGTCGTGAGTATGTTCCCGAACCTGTGTCAGAGGAAGAACCCGTTATCGTAAATAACGAGGTTGTGGAAACAACAGAGCTGCCGCCGCTTCTTGACCAAAATATCATAAACGGCATTATGAAGCACGACAGATTTTTCAAGGTCAAGCGTGATGAAATTGCAGAGTTCTTCAAGGAAAACGAGGATTACGATAAACGCTGTGAGTTTATTAAATCAGTTTTCCGTATGGAAGAATATACAGAGCTTGATGTAAATGATGTTCGTGCAGGCTACAAGGCAGAAGCTGACGGTCTTACCGTTTGGGAGGGCAGTTATCTTTCCCGTACAAAGGAGTCAAAGTTAAGTTGGGATTTGGTGCAGAGCTTTACCGCCGACCTTATCGACAAGGGCAAATATCTTGATGAAAAGCCGAAGCTTGCAGTTGAAGATGTAAAGCCGAGCAATGACCTGCATATCCGCAGTTTTTCCGAACAGGACGGACAGATATTTGCAGAGGTTGTGCAAGGTGAAAAAAGCTCCGTTGCTCCCGTAAAGCGTACCGATGAGAATATTCCATATATCGAAATCGGCGGTAAACCTCATAAGCTGACGGATATTCAGAACTACGATTTGGAGCAGTTTGAGATATTCCGTTCTCCTGTTACTCACGATGTCAATGGCTATTACGCCGATGATTTGGCGGAGGGTGATACCGTTAAACTTGACGGAGAGCTGTGGACGGTAAAATCAGCGACTACATATTCCATTTCTCTTGTAAATGACAGCGGTGAGAAGAATATATATAATTCTCCCGAAAGCAAGTGGCAGGAAACTATTACAAAGGCAGGCTTTGAGTTTGTTCCCGAAAAGGCACTTGAAATTTCCGAGCCTGTTTTTGCTGAACCTGAACCCTTTTACACACAGGGCGAACAGCTCACATTTTTCGGAGAGCCTGTTCCCATAGAGCAGACAGAAAAGAAAACAAGAACAAAGCCTGTGAATATTGCAGTATCCCATACTGCTCCCACAACGGATATGATAAATCACGTCCTGCGTGGAGGAAGTGCCGAGCCGAGAAGCCTTGAAAGAATTGTAGCACAGTTCCAGAAAGGCAAGAGCGTAGCTGAAAATGCCGAATTTCTCCGTAAGGAATTTGGCGAGGATGGCAGAGGATACAAGTATGCATTTCCCGATTTCAGCAGTGCCGCACTTGTGTCAAGCTGGACGGACAACACGGGAATTACGGTGGCTATAAGCAATACTGCATTTCCCGAAGGCAAAAACGCACATCTTGAATGGAGCGAAGCCGCCGAGCGTATCAGTGAAATGCTTGAAAACGGCGAATATTGTTCACAGGACATTATTGACCGTGCGATTGACAACGATATGAAGGATATTGCAGGCAAGCTGTGGTATCTTCATCAGGATTGCGAGGTAGAATATTTCATTCCCGATGAAATGTTCAAGGGCGGTTTTCCCGACAGCACAGAAAGAATTAAGGCAAGTCTTACCGATTCCGCAACCTTGCAGAAATATATTGACGGACTTGATGATTTAATCCGTCAGTACGAACAGGATAGAAATGTTCTGCGTTTCCATTTCCATAAGCCGAAAGAGCTGCTTTCTCGTCTGAAAGATTTACAGCTTCCGAAGCGTGATTTTATCACAAAATCAGATTTCAGCTATGAGCCTAAATTCTTTGTGACAGAGGACGAAAAGGACAAGCTTTTGACAGGCGGAAGCGGTGTGCAGTACGGTAAGTTCCGTATTGAAAAATTTTTCAAGGGAGAGCGTACCGAAAAAGAGAAGATTGCTTTTCTGAAAAACGAATACGGCACAGGCGGACAGGGACGGTCAGGCTTCAACGAATGGCACGACGCAAAGGGTATAAGCTACAAGAAAGGTTCGATGTCAACTCCCGATTGTGAAACGTTTCTGAAATGGAACGAGGTTTCACAGCGTATCGACAGACTTATTGCAGAGGGACGATATGTCACACAAAAGGACATTGACGAGCGTATCAAGGACGCAAAGCGGACTTTAAAGTACAAGACTCCCGATGATGATTACAACAGGGCGATGATTGAACAGGCTAAAAAGGTTCTTGAGGAATACGGGGTTTCTCCCGACGAAGAACCGAGGCAATCACCACTTCAAAAAATCATTGCAAAAGCGGAAGCAGAGGGTATTCCCGTAGAGATTACAGACGAGCCTGCAAAGGAACGTGCTGTATTTATGGATAATCGTGATGAAACATATATCGAGGTTCAGCAGACCGAGGGCGGTGTAGAATACACAATTTATGCTCCTGACCTTACTCCTATTGACGGCGGTGAATGGGAAATGGAAGAAGCAATGGAGCTGGACGAAGCTGCCGCCGCACTATTGCAGACTTCAACCTATGCTCTTACCGAAATTTCCGATTACGATAGATTTATCGAAATTGCAGACAGAAATACGGAGATTGATGTTCCTGCCGAGCTTGCAAAGCTGAAAAATGAGGCTTTTTCTGCACCTTTGCAAAAAGCTGAAAATCCGAAGCAGGAAGAGCAGACAGAAACTCCGACAGTAAATGCTCCCGAAAAGATAACAGTTACAAAGAACGAGCCGAAAAGTGGCGTCCCTTACACCTACCATTTTAACGCCAATGATGTTGTGACAGGCGGTGCAAAATCAAAGTTCAAGGCGAATGTTGAAGCAATACAGGTATTGCAGAAAATAGAAGCCGAGAATCGCTATGCAACTCCCGAAGAACAGTCGGTTATGGCAAAGTATGCAGGATGGGGCGGTATTCCGCAGGCATTTACAACAGACAGAGCCGCCGAAAGTTTAGGCGGTAATTTAGGCGAAGCTGCACCAAGCGGCTGGAAAAACGAACAGAAACAGCTCCGTGAACTTCTCACACCCGAAGAATACAAGGCGGCAAGAGCTTCAACGCTCACAAGCTTTTACACACCTCCGGTCGTTACCGACGGTGTATATCAGGCACTTTCGCAGTTCGGCTTTGAGGGCGGCAATGTCCTTGAACCGAGTATGGGTGTAGGCAATTTCTTCTCAAAAATGCCTGAAAATATGCGTGATAATTCCCGCCTTTACGGTGTGGAGCTGGACAGCATTTCGGGCAGAATCGCACAGCAGCTCTATCCAAAGGAGCGTATCCAGATTAAAGGCTTTGAGCAGACTTCCTTCAATAACAACAGCTTTGATGTTGTTGTAGGTAATATCCCTTTCGGAGATTACCGTGTCAGCGATAAAGCCTATGATAAGCATAATTTCAAGATACACGATTACTTTGCCGCAAAGTCTGTTGATAAGGTGAAGCCGGGTGGTGTAGTTGCACTTGTAACAAGCAAGTTCACTATGGACAAGCTGAACGAAAAGGCAAGACGATACCTTGCTGAACGCTGTGACCTGTTGGGAGCTGTCAGACTTCCGAATACTGCTTTTAAGCAGAACGCAGGAACAGAAGTTACTACGGATATTCTGTTTCTTAAAAAGCGTGAAACAATGACTGTCGAGGTTCCCGATTGGGTTCATATGAGCGAAACGGCTGACGGTATTCCTTGTAATAAGTATTTCGTGGATAACCCCGATATGGTGCTTGGCACTATGGCTTGGGACGATCGAATGAAGGGCAAGTACGGCGATGACAGCAGAGTGACAACCTGTGTTGCCGATGAGAGTATTCCTCTTTCGGAACAGCTCAAAGCGGCTATTGCTAAAATCGAAGGCAGCATTGAAACTGTCAGAGCCGAAGAAAAACAGCGTGATGAAGCTGACATTATTCCTGCCGACCCGTCGGTACGAAATTTCACACATACCGTTGTTGACGGAAAACTGTATTTCCGTGAAAACGAAATTATGACGCGGGTAGCCGAAACGGGCAAGACCCTTGACAGAATGATGGGTATGCACAAAATACGTCAGGCTGCTATGGCAGTAATCGACGCACAGGCGGCAGGTTGTTCCGATGAGGAACTGAAAGCACTCCAGACTGAGCTTAATGCCGTGTATGACAAATTCAGAAAGGCTTATGGAAATATAACGGACAGCGTGAATGAACGCTGTTTCAGACAGGACGATGATTTCAATACCCTTGCGGCACTTGAAATCGTGGACACAGAGAAAAAGACGGTAGAGAAAGCGGAGATTTTCTCAAAGCGTACTATTCAGCCCGAAGTCACTGTAACAAAGGTTGATACTTCGCAGGAGGCATTGCAGGTATCCCTTGACCGCACGGGCAGAGTGGATATTGCATATATGTCACAGCTTGTAGGCTGTGAGCCTGAAAAGCTGATTGCTGATTTAGGCAATGACATTTTCAGAAATCCCGCCGCAATAAAGGATGATGAACCGCTGTCGGGATATGAGGAGGCTTCCGAATATCTTTCGGGCAATGTCAGAGAAAAGCTGAAAATTGCAAGAGAATATGCAAAGCATATCGACAGCGGTTTTGAAAAGAACGTTGCTGCTCTTGAAAAGGTTATCCCGAAGAACCTTGAAGCAAGCGAAATTTCCGTCCGTATCGGTGCGAACTGGATTGATGTTGAGGATTACAACAGATTTCTGAAAGAATATGCAAAGGCTGATACAAGTATGTTCGGACACCCCGTAACCCGTACAAAAATGGGCGAATACAAGATTGAGGGTAAGTATCAAGACCACTCCATTGCCGCAAATCAGACCTACGGCACAAGCCGTATGAGCAGTTATCATATCTTTGAAAATCTGCTCAATCAGCGTGATGTGGTTATCCGTGACAGAAAAGAGGTTGACGGAAAGGTATATTACGAGGTCAATGCAAAGGAAACCCAGCTTGCAAAAGAAAAGGCAAGACAGATGAAGGAAGCCTTTAAAAGCTGGGTATGGGAAGATATTGACCGCCGTGAGAAATATGTTGAGAGATACAACGAGCTTTTCAATGCAATTCGTGGCAGGGAGTATGACGGTTCACACCAGACCTTTCCCGGTATGAACCCTGCTATAAAGCTGCGACCACATCAGGAGAACGCTGTACTGCGTGGAAAGTTGGGCGGCAATACGCTTCTTGCTCACTGTGTAGGTGCAGGCAAGTCGTTCGAGATGATTGCAACAACAATGGAAAAGAAAAGGCTGGGACTTATCAACAAAGGCTGTGTTGTAGTTCCGAAGCACCTTACCTTGCAGATGGCAAGCGAATGGATGAGATTGTATCCAAATGCAAAGCTGCTTGTTGCCCGTCCCGAAGATTTCACAAAGGACAACCGACAGAAATTTATCGCCCGCTGCGTAACAGGTGATTATGACGCAGTAATTATGTCTTTCACGCAGTTTGAAAGAATACCGATGTCAGACCAGTACCGCAAGCAGTTTATGGAACGTGAGCTGAACGAAATTATGGACGCTCTTGAGGAAGTCGATGACACCGACAGAGTTTCCGTAAAGGCTCTTGAACGTCAGAAAAGGCAGATTGAAGAACGTTTGGAAAAGCTGTTGTCCTCCAAAAAGGATAACTCCCTTTGCTTTGAAAAGCTGGGATTTGATTACCTTGTCTGTGATGAGGCTCATAACTACAAGAACTGCTTTGTTACAACAAAAATGTCGAACGTGGCAGGTGTACAGACAACAGCGGCGCAAAAATCAGAGGATATGCTTATGAAAACGCAGTATCTCAATGACAAGTACGGCTGCAATAATATCCTTTTTAGTACCGGAACTCCTGTGAGCAATTCCATGGTAGAGTTTTACGTTATGCAGAGATACCTCCGCCCCGACCTGCTTAAAAAGGCAGGCTTGCAGACCTTTGACGATTGGGCGAGTACATTCGGTGAGGTAGTATCACAGCTTGAAATCAAGCCTGCGGGCAACGGCTTTCAGATGAAGAACCGTTTCAGCAAGTTTGTTAATATCCCTGAACTTATGCAGATGTATAAGGAATTTGCGGATATTCAGACCCCCGATATGATTAAACTCCCTGTGCCGAAGCTGAAAACAGGAGAGCCGATTGTTGTTACAGCAAAACCCGATGACAGACAAAAGGCATATATGAAAGAGCTTGCGGCACGTTCCGAAGCTATTCACAACGGAAACATTGACCCGTCGGTTGACAATATGCTGAAAATAACGCACGAAGCAAGGCTTTTGGGACTTGATTCACGCTGTATTTTCAAAGAAGCAGAGCCTACTCCCGACAGTAAGGTTATGAAGCTGCTTGATAACCTTGAACAGAATTACCGTGACACTATGGAACAGAAAGGCGTGCAGATTGTATTCTGTGACATTGCAATCAACGAGGATTCGGAGCATTTCTCGGTATATGAAGCAATCAAGGCTGACCTTGTGAAGCGTGGCATTCCTAGAGAGGAAATCTGCTTTGCGGGTGACGCACAGACAGATAAGGCAAGAGCCGAAATGTTTGAACAGCTCCGAAAGGGTGAAAAGCGTTTTATCATCGCTTCGACCTCAAAGCTGGGAACAGGTGCGAACATTCAGGACAAAATTTGTGCTATTCACCATTTGGATATTCCGTGGAAGCCTGCCGACCTTACACAGCAGGACGGACGAGGAATACGACAGGGCAACAACTTTGACGAGGTAGGTATTTATCACTATCTGACAGAGGAAACCTTTGACGCATATATGATGGGCATTATCACTAACAAGGCAAAGTTCATCAATCAGATTATGACATCAAAAGACCCTGTGCGTGTTTCCGAGGACGTTGACGAAATGGTGCTTACATATTCACAAATGCAGGCAATCGCTTCGGGAAACCCTATGATTAAGGAGAAAATTCAGCTTGACAATGATGTCGCAAATCTGAAAAATCTTGAAACAGAGCATAAGAAAATGGTGTTTTCAATGCAGGAGCTTGCGGAACGTAAGCTGCCGCAGACCATTGACAATTATGCGGATTTGCTCCAGAAGGCAAGCGGAGATTTAAAGGCGTTTCAGGAACAGCACCCTGACAATGCCGAATTTAAAATGGAAATCGGTGGTAAGATTTTTGATGAAAGAGCCGATGTAGGCGAGCAGATTGAAAAAGCAATCATAAAATGCTCAACTACAGGAGAGAGCGTAAAGCTGGGTAAGTATTTCGGCTTTGATGTTTCCATTGAGAAAAATCCTGCTAACGGTAATTTCTTCAACAGCGGTACTCCTTGTGTTGCGGTATTGCAGGGTAATTTGAAATACACTTCCGAGGTTTCACTCGGAAACAATGTGGGTAATGTCCGTCGTATCGAAAACCTTGCAGGCATTCAGATAAATCAGAAAATTCAGCAGCTTTCCGCTAATCTTGATAAGGCGAAAAGCGACCTTGAAGAAGCAAAGGCGAATGTCGCAAAGCCTTTCGGACGTGCGGATGAGCTTGCAGAAAAGCTAAAGCGGCTTGAATATGTAAATGCACAGCTCAGTACAGACAAAAATGATGATGAGCCAATTCCCGTATCGGATATTCCGACAGAGAATGAGCCTGTGCAAGCCGCAAGTGTGGTGGTTGCTATGCCTGTTTCCGCATATACGGCGGACAAGATAAATCCTAAACCGCAGACTCCGCCTGTTCCTCAGAATAACGCTCCGAAGCCTGTGTATAACAAAATGAAACGATAATAAAACAAGCAGGACGATCAATGTCCTGCTTGGATAGGATTATTCAAAATAAGTGTATGACTCGGAGGCGATTTTCTTTCCGTTATCATATAGTATCACCGTGTTACGGTAAGGTTCATCATCATTCCCAAAGGAACGATATTTATCACGAGTTCTTATTGTAATCACGATTTTTTGAGAACCATCGGTTTTCTCTGCATGAAAACATTCATATTCGTCAGTAGGATCATCGCTCTTTTCGCATTCCATGATCGTAAAATCCTTTTGATGTGCAATATTTGATATAGGTGTGTGGGATTCTTCAAATCCCTGAATTTCATTTAGAATATCGTTATAAAGTGACATATGATTTCTACTCCTTTCGAGTGTCTATTTTATCTTATTATACATCATGCAGAGTCAAAAATCAAGAGGAGGTTTTAAATGTTTTTGAGAAACAGAGATGAGAGCATAGATCAGCTTTCGGAGATGATACGTCCAGAGCTGCTTCGCAAGGCTATTACACAGGGGTACAGTGATGTATCCCTGTCAGTAATGGCTGATTTTAAGCCTGCGTATGCTGAGATGATTATAAAAAGCAGTTACAAGCCTGAAACGATAAACAAGCTGACAAATGCTTATATGGAAGATAAGCTCAGTATGGACGATATGTTCCGTGTAATAGATTATACCGAACATACAACGAGAAACGAGCCGTATGTTGACGCATTTCTTGAAAGCGTCGGCAATAGTGTTTATCACGAAACGGCAGCAAAGGCTTTTGCGACTGTAAATTTTGAAAAGTGTTCATATAATACGGCAATAGACTATATCAAATCGGAAGCGTTTTATCCTACTGATTTTTCAAGTTTGTCTGTTACTGATAATGTGGCTGGAGAGCTTCATAGTATGGGCGTTCCCTTGCGAGCCTGCGAGGGTTTCAATTACTGTTATGATGTTACAAACCTCAATGAAGCACTCGGTAATGGTGCAGCAATATTTGTTGCTGATAAAGAGCTGGCAGTTAAGGTAAGCGAAATGATGAAGCTGCCCGATTGGGAGCAGTTCCGTGATGAGGTCAGATATATTATGGGACAGAATATAGGGGAGCTTACGGGCGAAAAGCTGTCAGAGCTTCGTTTCGATTACATTACCGAAAATTACAGCGTAGCTTTATATGATAAGGTAAAGGCTGAGTACGACAGCTTTATTACTGACATAAAGAAAGAATCTGCCGATGTAATTGTGGAGTCTGCATACGAAATTGTGACAAAGGACGAAATCACGAATTATTGTCAGGAGTACACACCGAGGCTTACCGAACAGCAGTATGAAGCCTTGCTGTCAAGCAAAAATACGCTTCATGAGGTTTATGAGCAATGGTGCAATAACGGTGAACTTCACGGTCTGGAGGATATAGGCATTGCACTTGAAGAAACTGCCGACAGAATAAAGGTTTCTCTTGACCGTGAAAGAGAAATGAAGCAAGCGGCGGTTGACAAGGTAATGGAAGCTGCTCCCGAACAGAAAAAGGAACAGGCGGTAATGCCTAAAAGAAAATCAAGATAGGAGGTATGTTCTATGGTATACACAAGAAAAGGATACACTCCCGAAGAAAGAGCCGCCTATAACGCACAGAAACAGGCGGAGATGGACGAAATGATAAAGCGTATCGACGAGGGCGTTAAAGCGGTATTTCAGTCCGACAAGTACAAGGAATATCTCAAATTCGCTTCAAAGTTCACCGACTATTCCGCACGAAATACGCTTCTTATAAATTTACAGCGTCCCGACGCTACTCTTGTAGCGGCATACGGCAAGTGGAAACAGCTTGGCAGACAGGTTGAACGAGGTCAGATGGGTATTGAAATTCTTGCACCTGTGGCATACAAGACAAACCAGGTGCTTGAAACGGAACGTCCCGCCGTTGACGAGTTCGGCAATCAGTTATATAACCCTGACGGAACAGAGAAAATGGAAACGGTTGAAAAGCCGATGACAGGACTTGCGTTTAAGAAAGTCTATGTTTTCGATGTTTCGCAGACAATCGGCAAGGAGCTTCCCGACCCTGTTACTGAACTGACGGGAGATATAGACAGTGCAAGAAAAGAAGCTGTCTTTGCGGCTCTCAAAAAGGTTACGGGTATTGATATTGAGTTTAAGGACATCAAGGGCGGTGCAAAGGGATATTACAGCGCCACTAACAATGAAATTGTAATCAAAAGCGGTATGAGCGACGCACAGACCTTGAAAACTGCCTTTCACGAAGCTGCACACAATCTTTTGCACGACCCTGCAAAGGATATTGTAACAAACAAATCTCCCCGAAACGAAAAAGAGGTTCAGGCTGAATCCGTTGCCTTTATGGTAGCGGAAAGGTTCGGCATTGATACCTCGGAATATTCTTTCCCGTACATAGCTTCTTGGAGTGACGGAAAACAGCTTGAACAGCTTAAAAGTGCATTGCAGGAAATACAGGAAGCGGCGAAGAAGATTTCTTCCGAAATCGAATCGGAGCTGCTGAAATTGCAGAAGCGTAATCTCACAATGGACGAAAAGCTGGCTGATACAGAGCTTAACAATATTCAGAAAGCGGAGTTTCTTATTGAAGATTGTGCCGACAGAGGTGTGAATTTTTCAAAAGAGGATACCGACAAAATTCTTGATTTTGCAGGTAATCACGAAAATATATCCGATACGGTACAGCTTGTAACGGATATGGAAGAAATTCAAAGACAGCGTGACAGCTACGGCTATGATTTTACATATATGACGCCGATTGACACAAAGGAAGCTGCCCTTGAATCCTATGACAGAGGTGAAGCGGTATATCTTCTTTATCCCGATAATACGGAGGGAATGGCAGAGTCACGCTCCGAAATTGAAAATTTTGAGGGATATTTCGGTATCGAAAAAGAGCCGAGTCCCGATGTTGTTCGTGAGCAGAACAGCGAGCTGATACCTGTTTCAAAGGAAATCGCCCTTGAAATGTGGGATAAGGATTTGGACGTATATGTTGACGGTGTTCGTGCTGAAAGCCGAGAAGATATTGAAAACGCTCCCGAAACGGCAAAACTGTATCTTTCAGAATTTCAGTACACAGCACAGCTTGAATTTGAAAAGTCCCAGCGTGGCAATGTTGACAGAACAGCCGAACCCGCAAGCAAAAATCCGAATGTTATCGGTAATACACCATACAAGGAGCTTGGTGAAAAGGGTCAGCTTGAATATTTCAAAGACCTTAAAACCCGTCACGCTCTGAACGTTGCAAAACAGCTTGACGAGGACGGTGTAAAATTCAGCGGACTTAAAAAGGGAAATGTTACTACAATAACCATAAACAAGGCTGATAAGGAAAAGTACGAAGCAGCTGTTGCAAAGGTCAAAGCAAGCTATTCCAAGAGTAAGGAGCAGGCTGCTGAACCGAAAGAGCAGAAGGTTAATGATAAAAAGCCAAAGGCTGAGCCTGTCAGCAAAAATCCCAACGTCATCGGTAATACCCCGTATGATGAGTTAGGAGAAAAGGGTCAGCTTGAATATATTACAAAACTCAAAACCCGTCACGCTCTGAACATTGCAAAACAGCTTGATGAGGACGGTGTAAAATTCAGCGGTCTTAAAAAAGGCACTGTTACCACAATTACCATTAACAAGGCTGATAAGGAAAAGTACGAAGCGGCTGTTGCAAGGGTCAAGGAAAGCTATTCAAAGAGCAAGGAACAGACCGCCGAGCCGCTTGCGGATAAAACTCCTGTTCCAAAGCCTGCACCCAAAAAGCCTGTGAACATAGCGGCTGATATTGACAAGGCAATTTCAGATAGCAATTATGAGTTGTACCGATATAACTTGAAACAGGCTGCTGCAACGGTTATTGAGGAACACGGTGCGGAAAAGGTAAGCAGAACCCTTGCGGAATATATTTCTCGTCACGATTACGACGGACGGATTTCTGAAAAGAACAAGGAATGGGCAAAGAGCTTTGATATTCCCGAAAACAGGTATCCTCCTGTATTCCATACGCACCCTGCTGTGCTGGATGGCTTCATCACAGAAGCACAGGTACAGATAAAGGCACTTGAAAATTCCGTCAGTCAGCCTGAATTACCCGACGTTTGCAAGGATAAGTTCCTGTTGCCTGTTGAACGTGTAGAGCTTCGTGACGATCATCGTGGTATTCCTGAAACGAAATACTACGATTCGTCAGTAAATGAATACTTTGTTGACGGTATAGGCTGGCTTGACAATGCCGCCTATGACCGTGAGCAGAAATTTTCAGAATTAAGTCCAAAGGACTTTTATGCAAAGGTTACTCAGATAAATTGTTCCTATGTTGATACAGAGGGAAGAACGGGGCAGATTGACGTTTCAAAAAAGGACTATGACATTTTGACCGAAAAGACCTATTCAAAGGAAAACAGCGAAGCATACAAGGCGGCGAAGGACAAGCTGGAGCAGAGAAAACGGGAAGCAGGGATAAAACCGAAGCCTGTTGAGTATTATGCTGTCCGTCAGACCGCTGACCGTAAATTTGCGGTAGCGACAATAAGTGCAGACGGACTTGTAACAGTTGCAAAGGCAGGTATTGCTACTATTGAGGAAGCTAAAAAGGCTCTGCTTGATATTTATAAAAGCAAGCAGAGTACTGTTAAGTGTGAATTTGTTCACCCGCAGACCCTTGACGAGAAATCAGCGGAGATTTACAGAAGTCAGACAAAGGAGCTTCCTGCTGTGACATATCGCATTACCCCTAACCCCGATAAGAAATCGCCCGATACTCACATCTTACAGGAGTATGTGAAAAACGGCGATGATACCTATGCGATAGGAAAGGTTATGGCAAAGGGAGATTATGAGAAATGCAACAGCAGGCTTGCAAATCTCATCAATCCTCCGAAGATTGAAGCACCCGTCAAGACTTTTGAAATCTATCAGATAAGACGAGTTGACGAAACCCGTGACGTAAGGTTTGAACCTTATGAAAGGCTCTTAAAGGCAGGCTTGAAGCCCGATTTCAAGACTTATGACAAGATGTATGAAGCTGACGTTTCAATGTTAAGCGGCAAAAGTACGGGCGAAAAGCTGGAGTCAGCGTTCTATGTTTTCAATCAGGAGCGTCCCGAAGATTTTAAGGGACACTCGTTAAGCGTTTCCGACGTGGTAGTGCTTGACGATACAGCATATTACGTTGACAGCGTAGGATTTAAGCCGCTG
This sequence comes from Huintestinicola butyrica, assembly GCF_025567215.1. NCBI lineage: Bacteria > Bacillati > Bacillota > Clostridia > Eubacteriales > Oscillospiraceae > Huintestinicola > Huintestinicola butyrica. The sequence goes on along the minus strand of NZ_JAOQKB010000016.1, from coordinate 20,863 downwards.
AAAGACTTTATACCGCTTGAAATTCAGCAGAGCCGTTTTCTTGATACGCTACCTCAGACCTTGAAGGGTATACCTGATAATGCGGTGGAGCTTGAAGCTGTTTCAGACAAGGCTCTGAAGCTGAATATACCGCCCGAAATTATCCGAGAAGCCTGTGATATGGTAAACGGCGGCGAAAGCCTTGATAATATGGCAAATGCTTATGAAGAAAAATTCACAGAGAAAAACGCTCCTGCGGAAGAAGCTCCCGAAATAGAGAAGCCGAAGCCGCAGAAGAAGCCGAAATTATGATTGGAGGATTGATAATATGATTATGATGAACAGCGTACTTACAGCCGAGGAACGTTATGTGTTGCAGTCCCTCGGCTGCAAGGATAAGACTCAGGCACTCTCCGTGCTTGGCGAAATGAAGATGATACTCCCTATTCGTTCGGAACTGTTCACGCAGGTTGTGTGCCTTTCTGATAAGCTGGAGAAAGAGAAGATTGATTATGCTTACGAGATGTCGGCGGTTGGGTTTAGGAAATGATGATATTAATTGACAAAAAAGACTGCGGTATCGTTATGATACCGCAGTTATCTATTGATAAAAGCATTATTCAGCACTCATTTGCTCATAAAAATTTATGAGTATATCTGCTTTGTCTTTCGGTAATCGTCTGTAGAAATCTAAAATTCTTTTTTTACCATCCGATAGATATGTTATATCGTTATTTTCAGTGTTGAAGAATTCAGAGAGAGTAATATTAAGACCGTCTGTTATAGCTTGAAGAGTTTTGATTGTAGGTTGTTTCTTGCCGTTTTCAAGATTGCGAATATGATTTTCCGAAACACCACTTATTTTCGACAACTTGTATACGCTTGTCTGTTTTAAATTTCTCCAGTAATATAAGCGTTCACCTATGTTCATTTTGACACCTCGATTCAAATTGACTGGTCGGTCAAACTCTAATTATAGTATACCCTAAAATTTTCCTTTTGATAACTTGTCTAAAGGGTTGATTTTTAAATCCTAAAGGTGTATAATGTGAAGGGTAGAAAAGAGGGATTTTGAGTTTACATTTAACGAATTTTGTGGTATAATCTGCTTTGTAGACCTTGTTAGAGACAGAACAGGAGGAGTAGAGGTATGCTGCATATTGCTGTGTGTGATGATGACATTAAGATGTTGGGCGAAGTTAAGCAGATATTGACTGATTATTGTAAGGCGAAAAAGTTAGCGTTTAAAATATCAGCATACTGTGATGGGACTGATTTATTAGCTTCAGAAGAAAGTTTTAGCGTCATATTCTTGGATATTGAAATGCAGCAATCTAATGGGATTGAGGTTGCGCAGAAGATAAGACGGATGGATATGAATGTTCCGATAGTCTATATAACAAGTTATATAGACTACTGGCGCAGAGCGTATAAGGTGCATGCGTTTGATTTTATTACTAAGCCGTTCAAGCCCGAGGATCTATATAAGGTAATGAAAGATTATTTAGCAGCACTGGATGATGCAAGTGAGGAGACTATTACGCTTCCCACTGACGATGGAGTAGTTTGTTTTAAAATGAATGATATATATTATTTTATGTTTGAAGCGAAGAAAAAGGTCTATGTACATACGGCTGATGGGCGAGTATTAGTTAGAGAGAATCTTACCGACATCTATAATATACTGAATAAAGAAAGGTTTTATCAGACACGGCGTGATTGCGTGTTGAATCTTAAGTATGTGCAGAAAATTCAGAATGAGTTTGTCATTATAATGAAGAACGGAGATATGTTGCCGTTGGCGCAGAAGAAAAAAGATGAGTTCGTAAGAAAATTATCAAATGTTTTTGTGGAAACACTGAAAGGAAAAAATATATGAATGAAAATGTTATGGCAATAATAAGTCAAAGTGTAAGCACTACGGTGATGAATTTATTGCTATTTTTGTTTTATCGAAGGATATATGAGCCAAAATTTCAAAACAAGACAGTATATATATTTACTTTTATAGCTACTACTGCTTTATTTATAACAATAAATCAGATTTCTAATTTTTTAAGTGCACCGCTGATAAATACTATTTATTCGTTTGTGTACTTTAACTTAGCGAGTGTGGTTCTGTTTAAGTGCAAATTAAAAAAAACATTTATGTATAATTCGCTATATTTTTTGTTCTTGGTGTTCATTGATGTGCTTAGTGTTGCGTTTTGGTCTGTAATTAAAGGTGAAAATTTTCAATCGATTTTATCCAATGCGCAATATCTAATAATAAGTTGTATTACCAATATTTTAATAATGGTGTTGATGTGGCTAATATTTATATCGGTTCTTTCTAAAAGTGAATTAACGATCATAAAACGCAATCAGATAGTATTATTGGGTGCGTTTACAGCTTTTGCAGCTTTTGTTGAATATAATTTTGCTGTTCGGATAAATAATAGTAAAGATGGAATAATTGCAATTTGTATTCTTTTAGGCTTTTTATTTTTAAGTATATTCCTCGTTTATTTTACAGGAGAAATTATAAAAGCCTACAATGCAAAATATGAATCTGAGTTGATGCAAGTTCAAAGTAAAATACAGTTTGAACATTATGCGGAAATAAATCAGAAATATGAAGAATCTAGAAGGGTTATTCATGATATTAAGAAACACTTGAGTGTACTTGAATCTTTAAACGCTATTGAAAGCAACAAAAAAGCAGGAGAATACAGAGAAATCATTGAAAATGAGGTAGACTCTTTGTTTAGTGGATTTCAGTGTTCTAATCAAATTCTCAGTATAATTATGAGTCAAAAAATTATGGTGGCTGAAAGTGAAGACATAAAAGTAAATACTGAGGTAGAAGATATTATGTTTGATTTTATTAGTGATATAGATATTACTGCTATATTTGCAAATTTATGGGATAATGCAATTGAAGCTTGTCGTAAAGTTGAGCTATCAGAGCGATTTATAAATATAATAATAGGAAGAGTAAATGACTTTGTAGTTATAAACTTTGAAAACGTCTTTGATGGGGTTATAAACGAACATGATGGAAAGTTGCTGTCAACCAAAGAACAACACGAAGGTGTAGGCATGTCAATAATAAAATCTTCTGTAGAGAAATATAAAGGAACACTTGTTATAGATCATGATGAAAATATATTTAAGGCTAAAGCATTAATCCCTTTGGCGTAGAGAAAAAGAGTTGAAATTGTCGTTTCAACTCTTTTTTTGGCATTCAAGGCGGTATTTTGGCATTCAGGGCAAATCTGTTGAAATTATACATATAATGATTTATACTGGAAGCACCAATAAAATTGAAAGGTGGTCTATGATCATGACAAAATCAAATCTCAAAAAGAAAATGGCAAGTATGGCAGCAAAGGTAGGTGTTAAGCAAACACAAAATGATTTCAATCAGGCTTGTGTAATGTTTATTTATCAGCCTAAGCAGCCAAGAGCGTTAAAAAAGAGAAAAACATCTTCTTGATTATATTACCATTGAACAGTACTGAATGGTATAATGATACGAGATTTTTGGAATTATGAAATTTTAATTTTTTCATATTTGAAAGGATTTTGATGATGAGAAGTTGTAATGTGATATTAGATCTTACAGAAGATTGCATGTTATGTTGTAGTTATTGTTACATTAATGGTGGTGAAAATCATCTGACAATGAATACTCAAACAGCATTAAACGCTGTAATTAAATTTTCAAAATCCTATGCTGACGGCAAAGTTCACCTCCTGTTTCACGGAGGTGAACCATTGCTTATGTTTGATAGAATTCAGGAGATTGTAGATTTTATCGAGTCGAACGAAATATGTAACATTGAACTTTATATACAAACTAATGGCATCGGAGTGGATCAATATATTTCAAAATATCTAAAAAAGAAGAATATACGAACCTGCGTAAGCATAGATGGTTTCTCTCCTAAAGCTAATGCAACAAGAAAATCAAAATCTGAAGATTCTGTTATAACCACCAAACGGATATTAAAAGGATTAGATCATTTATTAGAAGATGGACACGAAATCTCAACAATATGTGTTTTGAATAAAACGAACATTGAGTTCGTTAGTGAATATTTTGATGAATGTGCTACTAGAGGTATAAAGCTCATTTCAATGAATCCAATTATAAACCTCGGACGTTCTACTCTTCACGAAGAATTACTGTTAAGTAATCATGAAATTGCACAAGCGTACATATCAGCTATTTATAAGATCAATTCTTTAATTGAAAACGGAATCGATATTATGGAAAGAAATTGTTTTTATTATTTTCGTCGATATATAACAGAGAAACCAGAATATATGTGCATGAATACACCGTGTGGTGCTGGGAATTGTGTATTCGTTGTGAAATGCAATGGCGACATTTTCCCGTGTTCAGATTTCAGTTTTATACCTGACCTAAGATTAGGTAACGTCAATGAGGAAAGTCTTTTCAGCATAAGGAGAGGACAGTCAAAAGAATTACTTTATCAGCTTTACAGTGACAGGCTTGACAAAAACAGTAAATGTGTACAATGTCACTGGTATAAAAAATGTTCCTCTGGATGTGTTGCTCGCAAATTTTTGAATACGCAGCAAATTGGTGGTATTTTAGATCCTCTTTGCTCTATGTATCAGGAGCTGAATTCTTTTTTTCAGAATGAAGGCGATAAGTTGACACATTTCTTAAATCGAATTAAACCCAATTAATATTATTAGGAGGTAACGATGTGAATCGACTTCAGAAATACTTTTCTATATTGAAACTAACAATAAAAACTATTCCTGCTTGGTCGATATATACTATTTTTAATAGTGTTTTAGGAGTAATATGCAATATATTGGGTTCTGTTATATTGGTTGATGTTGTTTTGACAGGAATAAGCTCAAATAAAAGCTTTATTAACATTATTTTCCCTGTGTTTATAATACAAGTGATTATAATGCTTGGAGGATTTTGCACGTCAATTTATTACGGAAAAATTGACCCGATTGCTCGCCAGAAATTACATAAAAAAATAACATCAAAATTAATAGATAATGTAATGAAAACTGAGATGAAAAATCTAGATAATAGCGCTTTTTTAGATGGTTTTGAATTTTCAGTTAATCAGATTGAACGGGTTACGACTGGTAGTATATTTTTAGTTTCAAACCTTATTTCTAATATAGTTGGACTAGTTACTTCGATGATTTTTATTGGTTTTTTTAACTTGGAAATGGTTTTGCTAGTGGTTATTGTTGCTATTATATCACTTTTGCTGAACAAAGCATTGGTGAAAATTCAATTTAAATTCGACAATGAAGTCATATTACCAAGCAGAAAAAAGAGTTATGTCGAACGCACATATCACATGAAAAAGTTTGCTTTGGAAATACGGTTATATCCAATCAGTAAATTCCTTCAAAGTATTTATAATGATGCGGTTAACGATATTATGGATATCATACATAAATATGGTTTGAAAATTGGGGTTCTTTCATTTTTTAGATCTTATAATCAAGAGATTATTCTGTATTGGGGTTCTATGATTATTATTTTATCGAAACTTATCAGCGGAGCTATATTTGTTGAACCAATCAGTATAGTTCCTATAACTGTTGCGACTTGCGGTTTGGCTAATTATATTCTTGCTTTGACAGGTATTTTTAATACATTAAAAGAGAATGAGCTGTATTCAGAAAAGCTTTTTGAATTCATGCACAAACCAAACAACTATCAGACAAAGAAGCTTATTGCTAGCGACTGGATGCATGATATATCGTTTCATAATGTATCTTTTCGCTATGATGAGAACGAGAAGTTCTCATTAAGTAATGTAGATTTAAAATTTTCAGCTGGAGAAAAAGTGGCTTTAGTAGGCGCTAATGGTTCTGGTAAAAGCACTATCGTAAAATTGCTCTTAGGTTTATATACAGATTACACTGGTGAAATAGAAGTCGATAATGAGTCGATTTCGGATTTCGATATGTACAGCTTTAGAGAACTGTTTTCTGTGGTTCAACAGGATTTTCAGCAATATTCATGTACCATTGCTGAGAATATTTTAATGAATAGTGCGACAAAGAACGATGTAGTTAAAATAAAGGACGCATTGGAATTAGTTGATTTACATTTAAATTTATCAGATGACGAATTACTCACTAAACCACTCACATCGGAGTTTTATTCAGATGGTTTAATTCTCTCAAAAGGCCAATATCAAAAGCTTGCACTTGCACGTGTTTTTGCAAGTAACAAAAAAATTGTAGTTCTTGACGAACCAACTAGTGCATTAGATCCAATATCTGAATATAAAGTATTTAGCCGCCTACTTGAACATTTACATGAAAAAACCGTTATCATTATTTCACATCGTTTGACAGCCACCAAAAACGCGGATAAAATTTATATGATAGAAAATGGTAAGATTATCGAAAGTGGTAAACATCAGCAACTCATGGATTTAGGTGGTAAATATGCGGAGATGTATTCGTTGCAGGCCGAAAAATATCTGTAGGAGGCACACGCATGAAAAAAAATTCAATTAAAGATAGTATGTATTATATAAAATACATTGTTAAGTTTGATTGTATCAGGCTTCCAGGTGTTGTGATAACTACTTTGATAAACTCTTTTGACGACTGGTTTATGAAGGTTTTTGTTGTAAAAATGATTATTGATGCATTGCTTAATTCATTTGATTTAAATTATATATTATGGATGATTATCATTGCAATTGGATTTAAATCCTTAAAGACAATATATGATTCCTGTTGGTCATATTATACCAAACGCTCAGACCAGAAGATTGTATCGGGTTTTCAACATGTTGCTTTTTTAAAAGCTGCTGATGTTGATTTGCAGTGTTATGATGATTCTGATTTTTATAATGAGTATGTTTATTCTGTTCAGGATTCTTCATCACGCCCTATTTTGTTTATCAACAGTATTGCACAGCTGTTACAAACTGTTTTTACGGTTAGTTTTTCAGGCTTGTATGTCATTGTTAATGATCCTGTTTTATTATTTTTTGTTGTTATTCCAATTTTAGGCGATTCTTTCCTTAGAACAAAGATGAGCAAGGCAAGAGGCGAAAGAACCTCACTCATCATTCCTGAAAACAGAAAGATTGATTATGTGAAACGTATCAGTTATCTTAAAGAAAATGCGATGGATATTCGGACGACAAAAATCCATTTGGTTTTGATGAAATTACTTCACGATGGTGTTGATAATATTATTAATATCTACAAAAAATACAGTAAGAAATTTATCGGTATGTATTTTTTTAGTGATTGTCTTACTCATTTAAACAATACTATAGTAGTTTTTTATATTATTTATAAAATAGTTATTCTAAAGGCGCTTACAGCAGGAGATTTTGTTGCAATTAAAGAAGCTATTTCTCTTGTAAGCAGTAACCTCGGAAAAGTTATGGAGAGGGTGCAAGTTTTTCAGGAGCATAGCATTTACATAAGTCGATACAGGGCTTTTTGTGAATACGAGAACAAGGTGGTTTTCGGTTCTTATGCTCTGCCAGAGCCAAAAGAGTCTAGTCTAGAGCTGGGAATAAATCACGTATCTTTTTCTTATAATCCGGAAAGCGAAATACTAAATCAAATTGATTTTTCAATTAAGAAAGGTGAATTAATTGGAATTGTTGGTTCGAATGGTATGGGAAAAAGTACGTTGGTTAAATTATTGTTACACATGTATGATCCTACAAATGGTGTTGTGGAATTCAGGGGAATAGATATTAAAGAGTTACGTAAAGATGATTATTTATCAAAATTTGATACTGTATTTCAAGAGCATAATAGTTATGCTTTTACGCTTGCAGATAATATTGCTTTTATATCAGATTTATCGGATTATCAAATTAATAAAATGAAAGAAATATTTCACTCTCTTGGCATTGATGAATTTTCGGAATATGTTGATAAAGCAATTTCGCTCACAAAAGAATTTTCAGAAGATGGGTTGGTGCTATCGGGAGGACAGATCCAAAAAATTGCAATAGCCCGTGCACTATATCGAAACAGTGATGTGCTTATTTTAGACGAGCCTACCAGTGCACTTGATGCATTAGCAGAACACAAATTTATGAAGAGTCTAAGACAACATGCAAAAGACAAGACTGTTGTGTTAATCTCGCATCGCTTATCATTGGTGCGCAATGCTGATTGTATTTACTTTATTGAGAATGGGAAAATTTCTGAACGTGGAACACATGAAGAATTAATGAATCAACAAGGCAAATACTACGAAATGTTTACAATCCAATCTAATGCATATCGTGATTAGTTTGTCAAAATGCCAAATAATGGCTGTTGAGGCGCTGTTTCATCGCCTTATTAGCATAAAACAACACATATGAAAGGAGGTTTTGAACTATGCAGGATAAAGATATGTCCAAGAAAACCAGTAATGAAAGTGCTGAAACAATTGATAAATTGGTTCGTGAAATTGCGGAAACCAAAGACTGGTCTGTTTTGGTGCCTGATTATGATGAGGATGCTCTGATGGTGCATTGGACGAGCAAGAGTTGAGTGGACAGTTGGGGCATTAAACAAAGTGGTTGTATGCCCCAACTTCTTTTTTGAAAGAGGTTATTTTATGGTGGATGTTTTATTAGTTTCATTACCATCTTATTGGGGGCGTGAATACGTATATGTTGAAAATTATTGGATGATTGCTATTGCTCAATTCTTGTCTTCATATGGGTATACTGTATCAACAATAGATGCCTCGTTAAAGCAATATAAATTAATCGATGTGCAAAAAAGCGTTTTTCAGATAAAGCCTAAAATATTGGTATATTTAGTATCAAAAAAAAATTTGAACATCGTTATTCACGCTAGAAGCAAGATTACTGCAAATTACAATATTCTGATATGGGATGACTCGTTTAATGCGAGTGAGATGTGTAATTATATTCTTGAGGATGATAAAACAATTAATACTAAATTGGATCGTCTATTTGATTCGATATGTACAATTTTGCCTACTCCATACTGTTCTCAACTATATTCTAAGAATGTTTTCTTAGTAGGAAGGGATTGTCTTAAACAAGTACTTTTAGAAGGCGGCGAGTGTGAAGTCTTAATGCAAATGCCAAAGAGTAAATATTTTCCTTCCGATTATTATTTTTATGCAGAACATTTGTTGTTTGAGAAGAATGGTGAATACATACGGCAGGAGATCATCACTCTTTGTAGTGAATTTTGCCTGAGAAAAATAAATATAATAGCTCAAGATCAAGAATTATATATTAATGAAATTGACAAAATTCAAAATCTCTTGCAAATAAATGGCTTGTCTCATGTTAGGCTTGGAATATATATACAATCAACATTCATTACCAACAGAATGTATAATTTTTTGGTAGAAAAAAAGGATGTGCTTTATAAGATTACATTCTTAGGTAATAATCTTACCTCAACTCAAATAACAAGATTTCAGAAATTAAAAGAGTTTGATATTAAGATTAAAGTGATATTGGAGCTCTTTCATGAGCAAGCAACAACCCAATCCATTCAGTTTTTAATTGAAGCTATGAGAAGCGGTGATGTTCAAGTAGCTCCAACGGCACTTATAGCAGGTAAAACTTTGGATTTGCATTTGGTGCAAATCCAAAGTATACTGCGTACGTTATTTTTTAAAATATTTTTGCCATATTACAAAAAAATTATTGCATATGAAAATAATAAAAAGTATGAAATGAGAATTGGAAATTCACAGCAGTATTCAATTATACCTAAAATTGAAAAAGAGGTCAATATGTTATCACAATCTCTTAATGAACTTATTTTTAGTATATTGGAAGAGCTGTTATCCTATATGACATTAAACGAATATGAAACAGGAGATATTATCATTGCGATTTTAAAAAAATACGAAGATAGAATAACCGAAGTCGGAGGCTATATAGATGCTAATTTATTTAATTCATGCAGGATTCAGTAATAAAAAAATACCATATATAGGCGAAATGATCAGTTTGAATTATATGAGTTCTCTTTTAAAAGAGAACGGCTATAAAACCAAGGTAGTAGACTGCTATTTGGAAGGTTTTTGTCAAGAAGATATTATGATTCAAATCTTGCAAAACAATCCATCCATGCTTGCTATATCTTTTTATGAATCAAATCAAATCGAAGTCGTTGAGTTTGTTAGAGCATTGAGACTTAATGGGTATTTGAATGCAATTGTTTTTATTGGTATTTATGCAACATTAAATACCAAGTATTTACTTGATGAAATGGGTGACGCCAAGAATATTTGGTGCATACGCGGAGAGCCAGAAGAAGTGATTTTAGAATTCGCTGAAAAAATAAAGAAGGGAAGTTTAAATCTGAATGTAGATAAGATTGTTTATAAGGTGGAGTCTCTCTATATCAATTTAAATCATGTGAATATAGTGAGAGATATTAATACTCTTCCATATCCAGATTGTACTGTCATGGATCGAATGTACAAGAAAGAAAATGTTTCTGCATATATATTGTCATCTCGCGGTTGTTACGGAAATTGTTCCTTCTGTGTATTGAATATTTATAATTCTTGTGTAACTGGTTGCAACAATCAACCAAAATGGAGAGAACGTAACGTTGCCTCCGTTGCAGATGAAATGGAAATCTTGGCACAACGTTATCCTAATACTTTAATTAAATTTGCAGATTCAAACTTTATGGGCTGCAACCCGAATAGAGGGATAGAATTAAGTAAAGAATTGAAACGAAGAAACTTAAAAAGCAAATTTGCAATCGAATGCAGGGCAAATGATGTTGAAAAAGAAAATTTTAGGGCATTGAAGGAAGTGGGATTAGTATCAGTTTTTCTTGGAATAGAATCAGGATCGAACAATGTGTTGAAACGATATAATAAAGAGATTTCTATTCAGAAAAACCAAGAGGCTATTGATATTATTAGGGAACTTAAAATTGGCTTGAAGATTGGCTTTATTCTATTTGATGAATACTCAACTCTTAATGAATTAGAAGAAAATACAGAGTTTTTACATAAAAATAGGTCTTGCGTTTTTCATCCATATCGTCCTCTTATTATTGAGAAATACAGAGTGAATGGTAGAGATCCATTTCCTACGATGATTAAAGATGAAAAAGCTAGACTAGCATATGAAATCATCAAAGAAACTTGTCAAAAAATGCTCCCTTATCGAGCCACATTAAATAAGCATCGAAAAAATACTATAAAAAAAGACGCAGATTATAGAAATAGTGTTTATGCTATATTTGGAAAGTTTATTTTATTTGATAAGCATGGCATGGATTTGCTGTTGTCAATGTGTCGAGATTCTTCCAGTTCGACTATGCATATAAAAGCAGAGTTTATGACCTTTGTGAAGCAGTTCCTTGATGATATTGAGATCGATTTGAGAAAACTTGAGGTATATTAGGAGTTGAGATTATGATAGAACTTTTTATGACTATTTTTGATAAAAATATCTGTATTCATGCGGAAGATCAATCTGTGATTGGCGATGTTGCTAAAACTTTTGATTATTTTGTGTGTGAAAAAGAGGATTCATTCATCGATATTGACATTTATGTTGAGGAGAGTTCAGATAACGACTATCGTATTATTTATGATGGAAAACTTAGTGCTTGTGCCAAAGTGAATATTTACCCCAAAATGTGTGACATTATACGCCGTTCTTTGATTTTCAAAACAAACCTGTTTTGTTTTCATGCTGCTGCCGTAGAAAAAGATGGAAAATCGTACGTTTTTATTTCTACTGGCAACTCTGGAAAAAGTACACTATGTACAGCTTTGCTATTTAGTGGATACAAATTATTAACTGATGATACTTGCTGGATAGATCCGCTTACTGGTATTGTATATCCATATCCACTTGCTATTGGTACGCGATATAAGACCCTTGATTTATTGCCAACACTTCGCAGTATGGCAATAAAAACAACTTTTCCAGGAAAATTGATTTTACCTGTACAGACTGATTGGGTTTCATGTCCTTCAAAATCCTTTTCTTATTTTCTGTGGGAGCTTGATTTTAGTAGAAATGATTTCCAAATTGATAAAGCCGATAAAAAGGAACTTGTTTTTAACTTGCTTAGTCATTCTTTTAGTTATAAATATTGTTCGAATAAAAGCGCGACTTTTGATTGTCTTTTGAACGCTTTAGAAAATTGTAATTGTTACAGATTAAGTGGCAACAACTTGAGTGTTCTCCCTAGTCTGTTAGAAACAATAAAATGAGTACAATGTTATAGAATAAAGGTAGAGAATGCATAGAATAACAGATATTACTTGAAGATGTTTTAATCGCATTGTATTGCAAAGAATAACAGGATGCATATTGTGTAATATCTAAAGTTAAAGATTTTTATTAAAAAGTTAACTTCAATGCTGGTTACTATATAGTTTAGGAGCATGTGATTGGTTTTTACTCATATTGCAACATATATTTTCTGTATAATCGTATAATATTTAAATTTATTGCCGCTTTTTAGCTAATTCAGTTTTTACCTTGTGGTTGGTACTAATTGCGGCAGAATGGAGAACAATATGTCTCTAAATGTCTATCAGTTTGTCGATGAGATAGTTAATGAAAAATATAATATATGGATAAGAGGTGATAGTGATACTGGAAAAACGACTTTTCTTAAATATCTGTTTGATTGCGATGTATCCCATAATTACAAATGGATGCTTGGTGGATGCCATCCGGATAGGAGCGGGATATTCTATCATCAACTAATAAAGGATATTCTTAAGACTCCCTATGATTCCAACGCAACAATTGTTATTTATGTTGACGAGATCCTGAACCAACATGTAAAAAAAATCATGGAATTGAAGGATGAATTGAGATTATCAATACGCTTTGTTATTGCTTCTCATCACTTGCCACCTTCTGATTTTAAAGAATCATTTACGGTTTTTCAAATGGATGAGATATTACCTATTAAATTGTTAAGAGAATACATAAGAAAGAACTGTAATTTTACTATATCAATTGAAGAGAAACTCAGTATTTCAGATTGTTTCGTTATCATTGAACATATGAAAGAAATCAACTCTTTGAGTGATTTGATGAAGTTATATGATGAGAATTGTGTTGCAAGTCAAAAAAGAAAAAATGACAAAAAAACAGTTAAACATAGTATATGTATATTGCAGACTTCCGAATATGAACGAATCAATATTTATAAAATTAAGGAGAATGGATATGGGAACTAGATTATCGATTAATGATAAGATTATTATTTTATCAAACAATCTTGATGGCCGCTGGTTTGCTATATTAAATACATATAAATTGCCACATTGTCGGAATGTAGCGGTGAATATTAATTGCATTAGTGAATATGTTGGAATTAAACTTGGCCAAGCGCTAGTGCCAATTATAGAGGTGTTGTCAAAAAACGAAAAAAAAGAAACATATAATGAACTTCCGTTTCATCATCTTATTTTTAATACAACGTACAAATGTAATTTATCATGCAAATACTGCTATTTTTCAGCCAATTCGATAGGGGAATCTATAGATGCTAAAACAATAGAGCATTCTATCCGTAAGTGTCTGAATTATATCAATGATAACGCTGAGCTTACTGTGCTCTTCCAGGGGGGAGAGGCACTATTAGAATATGACACCATACGAGATGCACTTGAGCGACTTGGCGAGCAACCAAGGATTAAGTATCAAATTCAAACTAATGGTACGTTAATTACTAACGATATTATGAATTTTTTTGAAAAACATAATTTTCATGTATCTTTCAGCTTGGACAGTTATGTGCATGAACATAATAGTTTGCGAAGTAACAGAACACAATACTTTACAGACAAGATGTTTGATGTTTGTCAGATGTTTCAAGAAAGAAATATGGACTATGGAGTAATATCTGTTGTCTGTAAGAATAATATTGATGACCTCGTTAAAATGTTTCACGAGTTTGTCAAAAGGGGGATTCATACTTTTGCTTACAATTTACTATGGCCGATAGGGCGAGCAGAAACAGAGAATATGGATCAATCAGTTGTATCTACCGAGAAATTAGTGGAAACACTATCAGCTGTTTATAGTGAAATTTATCAATATAATATTGATTGTGGATATAAACCTTTTGAAAAATTCCGCGAACGTAATCTATATATGTTATGGCAACGATTGTTTTATCGTAAGCTTTCAAACTATATGTGTATGAATACACCATGTGGTGCTGGTGTTAATACGCTGACAGTTGACGTTAACGGTGAAGTCTATCCATGTGCTTTGATGTTGCCGTCGCTTGAAAGTGGGTTTAAGATAGGAAATATATATACTGACAGCATATCTTCTTTAATTCAAAAAGACAGCATCATAAAAAATCGTGATTTAGATTTGATTGCTCCATGTGTGTCTTGTGTCTATCGAGCAACCTGCTCTGGAGGTGGCTGTGGAATCGCATTTTATCATTTAGAAAAAAATATCAACGCAGTAAGTCTTTACTGTGATTACTATCATGAAATCCTGTCATTTATGATTGAACATGCAATGATTAAATCCAATATAAGAACGCTAAAAAATTTTTAGGAGTTAAAATATATGAACATTTTTATTGAGGTAAACAATTATTGTGAATTAAAATGTCGTTTTTGTATAGCTGACTTAGGGTATAAATATCCAAGCACAAACATTTCAACAGAGTTAATTGATGAAATTATTAATACATATCAAAATGATAAACATAAGGCTGTATTTATTACAGGAGGGGAACCACTTCTGCATCCAAAGATTGCTGATATTATACGAAATTTTGCTATAAACGGGTACTATACATATATCACAACAAACGGACAAAAATTCAGTGATGAAGAATTTGCTGTTAATTTCATGTATAGTGGTATTCACCGTATATCCATTCCAGTTTATGGCTGCAGTAATTCTGTGTATGATACTATGACAGGTGTGGAAAATTCTTTCAATGTGTTGAAAAAGGGACTGGATAATATTTTTTATATAAAGAAATATTATATGCCTCATATTAAAATCGAATTGAGATTGCTTATGGCTAAATATAATATTAAGCACAATATAGAAACCATTGAGTGGATTCATCAAAACTATCCCGAAGTTGACTATATCTCAATTCTTGGCTTGCAGCTTTCCAGTCGAACAAATAACTACGAACATATGATTGAAATTTCCATGACCGAAGCTGCTCCGTATTTGCGTTCTTGTCTGGTTAAGCTACGCGAATACGGCATTAAGTGTATAATTACAGGCATTCCTCTTTGTGTTTTAGGAGAAGAATTTTCTGATTTTTATTGTAAAAATTCAAAACCGACAGCATATAAAATTGAAATGTTTCCTCATCTCTCTGTTCAGCCTCATATAAAAAAGTTAGCTGATTGTGTATATAGAGAAGAATCTTCAAAACAAAAGTCGGTAGATATATGTAAGAAATGTCGTTACCTGTCAACATGTGAAGGCATTCAGGAACGTTATATTAAAAAATACGGATTTGAAGATCTGAAAGCCATCCTATAAAACGAATCTGGAGGATAAGAGGGATGAATGATTATCAGGAGATATGGAAATGTTTGATTGAGAATGTATTATCAAAGAATTATGATAAAGCTTCTGAAATATGGGAACCAAAAACACGAAAGGTTTTTTTGAAAAATATAAAGAAATTTCGGAAAAATTTTTGTTGTTGGAAAAAGGTAGAGTATGTAGAGACGACAAGTGATGATCATATAATTATTCGATGTTTGCATCCAAAGGGATTAATTGCCCGGTCTATTCTTGCATTTAATCAATATCGGTTTCAAGGGCATACAAAATACGGAAAATTGATGTTTTTGTTTTATCAATTCCTTTCTAAGGTCAGAGGACAGGGTTATAGCTATTTCCATTCATTTTGTGGAGTGTTGTTAAAGCATTTTGAAGTAAAAGCAAGAGAGTTTTGCAGCGAAGAGATCTTCAAAAAATTCACTGTGCATCAAGATGAAAATCAATGCTATATTGGATGGTCGTATGCAAAATCAATTATCCCTGAAAAAATTTGTTATCGATATGAATTTGACACATTTGTCTTTCTATCTGCCATAGACTATTCCTTACATATTTCAATGCTTGTAAAATTAGATCGTTATGTAAAAAGAATTTTGGAAGAAGGAGCTTTGACTATACCCAAAATCAATATTTATTTTCATGCCAAGTTGAATTCCTCAGCAACAGGGATTCCAAAATCTGTTTTTGTCGTGCCTGGAACGAATGATATATGTATTTATCATATTCGAATCAAATATGATACGTTACGTCATGAAATGCTTCATGCAGTTATTCACGCTGCAACATCAAGTTGGCCACCGTTATTTTTTAGAGAGGGTTATGCTGAATCATATGAACATAATTCAAACCAAATATCAATGATTAAATGTAAATATCCGCTTGTCTTTTTGCTTCATGATTCACTTTTTTTTGACTGTTCTGAATATCCTCCAATTCTTGCGGGTTTTTTAGTGCGTTATCTCATTTCTCAATTTGGTGTCAAAAAATTTTTTACGGTGTATCAAAATGCTGAAAATTCAAGCGTAAGATATACACTGAAAAAAGAATATGGATTAAGCATAAAAGAATTAAAGAAGCAAGCTATTAAAGCTTATCAATATGAAATGGATTTTGAAGAACAGTGAGGATGATATGATAACTTTGAAACAGAATGATGATTTGTTTAATTTAAAAAGGTGCTGCGCGAAATATTTAGCATTGGCACCGATATTTGAATGTCTGAACGTGAACAATATTCCTTATGCAAACATTAAAGGAGAAACTTTATCTTTGTATGCGTTTGACCAATATGGTCAACGTTCATATGGTGATATTGATATTTTAGTGTCAAGGAAAAACCTGCATGTGCTTGAGGCAGTACTGGCGCAAAATGGGTATATATCACCGTCAGTAACAAGGGAGGAAAAGGTTATGATGATTTCTGCTTCACATCAGACAGCGGCTTGGTATAAAATAACAAATCAAAAATTCAAGAGCGTTATTGATGTTAATTTCGATATTTTCTGGGGAGAACATATGGGGCGGCATATTGATATAGACCAATTTCTATCCGATACTATTGAAATGAAGATATATGGCGTGAAGGTTAGAGTTCTTTCTCCTTTGAAAGCTATGATACAACTCATTCTACATCATTACAAAGAAATGAATTCAATCTATCATATTGCTGAGCATGACTGCATTAAGGAAAGTATGTTTCGAGATGTTTATTATCTTTGGAAAAACAATAGTGATGCGATTTCATTAGAAAAACTATATGAATTGAGCTTGGAATACGAAATTATTCCATATGTTTTTTATATCTTGTATTTTACAAATAAGATATTTGATGACCAGAAGCTTTCACGGTATGTCGAAGCTTTTCATACACAAGATGGATTTGATTTGTTAGATTATTACGGTTTGGCAGTTCGTGAACGCAAATTATGGAAAGTAGATTTTCAAACTAGATTGAAAACAAATAAAATGTATGATTTGATCAAGGCTGATTTGACAGAAGATGATTTGATAAAATTGGAGCGAAATAGAAAGATTTTTGGGTGAAAACATGACAATTCATCATATAGGAATAATCACAAAGGATATTCAGAAAAGTATACTACAGTATGAAAAGTTAGGTTATACATGTTTGGGCGAAACAACATTGGATTATATTCAAAATAACATTGTTACCTTTCTCTCAAGTCCGGATAATAAACAAAAAATCGAATTAATTAGCCCAGCAAATAGGAATTCTACAATAGTTAATTTTCCTGCTGGATATCACCATATTTGTTATGACATATGCGATGATCCTAACTATTTGAGTCAATTCAAGAAATTAAAAATAGGGAAAGTATTTACACAACCAACAATAGCACCAGCTATAGAAAATCGTAAGATTGTGTTCGCTTTGCTTCAAGACGGAACCTTTGTGGAATTTATTATAAGTAGGTGAGTCGAATGAATGAAATGACTATAAGGATACTAGATGTTGTAAATAAATGCATTAACTCTAAAGAAGATGAGGATATGATAGAAATTGATAACACTCAACTTGATGATGATTTGGTTGAATTAGGTGTGGATTCGATAACGTTTATTCGTATTGTAGTGGAGTTGGAAGAATTGTTCGAAATTGAAATACCAGACGAAAAGTTATTAATTACCGAAATGGGAACTATCCATAAAATTGTTGAAGTTGTTGCGGTGTTAAGAGATACGGCAGAAGTGTAGGGTGTAATTATGCAGGAAGAGAAAAAAACCAATCAATTCATGAATATTAGTATCATTTCAAATATTATTTTAGAACCATTTTTGCGGTTATCTATAAAGCAATACTTTATTGAATGTGAAACCAAAATATACCTTATTCCATACGGAGAACATATGGAGCAAGAATATTTGACTCAGCTTTCAGTATCTGATCAAATAATTGTCTGGTTAAATCTTGAAAGTTTATTGCAGACATTTGGTTCTTCCACAAATTTTATCAAATTAGAAATAAAAGACATAAATAAGGTTTTGGAAATTTGTGAGTTTTTGTTTTCTGATATTACGCAAAATTCAAACGCTCAAATACTGTGGTTTTTATTTGAGGATTATGATACGAAAATATCTATCACAACGGGACATATATATGATTCTTTGGTTGATGAAATAAATTTAAAATTATCGAATCAACTTTCCAACAGAGTTGACTATATTGATTTGAAGAGAATGATTGCAAATGTTGGGATTAGCAACGCCTATAACCCTAAAGGTAAATGTCGCTGGAATGCCCCTTATTCCAAGGTGTTAGTTGATACTGTTGCTCAGGAACTTTATAAACAATATCAAATTTCAAAAGGATTTTCAAAGAAGTGTCTTGTATTAGATTGTGATAATGTTCTTTGGGGAGGAATTCTATCGGAAGATGGCATTGAAAATCTTCAATTGGGTAGCAACGGTTTTGGGCGAGTATATCAGGATTTTCAGCGCTTTGTTCTATCGTTATATCATCACGGAGTAATTCTTGCTATATGTAGTAAAAATTCTTTATCGGATGTAAGGAGGATGTTTCGTGAACACAGTGAAATGATTCTCAAGGAGAAACATATCTCATGCTTTCAAGTGAATTGGAATAATAAACCAAATAATATAAAGAATATTTCTGAAATACTCAACATCGGTTTATATGACATTGCATTTATTGATGATTCCGTTATTGAAATTGAAGCTGTAAAGTCAATGTTACCAGAAGTCACAACTATCCTCTATGAACAGTACAATGTTTATACAAAGTTTTCTTGCTTCAATTTGAAAAGTAATATTGACATTTCTAATAACGAGAAACGTAATGAAACTTATCGAACTAATCAATACCGAAAAAAACTAAAATCTCAATATGAAAATTATGGCGAGTATATAAAAGCACTTGAAATAAAATTGGATATTCATTTAGCGAAACCTACAGAATACGCACGTATTTCAGAGTTGACACAACGAACTAACAAATGTACTAATGGGGTTAGATATACTGTGCCTGAAATAAAAAATAAAGTTATTTCAAACGAGCTAATGCTGTATTCTGTTTCGTTAAAGGATCGTTTTTCGGATTTGGGAATTGTAGGTGCTTTGGGTATTAAGGGAGATGTCTTGATTCTTTTTAGTTTGTCTTGCAGAGCATTGGGAAGAGATGTAGATAAAAAAATGGCAGAATTTACTTTTGATAAGTATCAAATAAAAGAAATATTATTTAAATCAACAGGGAAGAATGAAGAAGTTAAAACGCTTTTATTAGAATTTCTGTCAGGCAACGGTATGAATTACTCTAAAAGTACTTGATTCTTTTTAAGAGTGGGTTGTTCAAGAATAATAAAGGAGAGGTATCATGAAAAAAAGGTTAAATATATGCCCGTTTGATTATTTTTGGATAAATTGCGTGGTTAATGATAAACTATCAATCATTAGCTCAGTAGAGCAAAGTTATGAAACATGTGGATTTTTGAATGATTATAGATACTCAATAACAGGAACAAGTTGTTGGTGGCGTGAATTAATGATTTTACCTGGTGATTCTTTGTATAATAATTTAGATGTTTTTCAAGTAAACGATCTATATATCAATCCAGATAAAATAATAGAGGAGTTAATTTCCAAGCTTAATATGGATTGTTGCATATCAGTACTTGTAGATTTATATAATTGGTTACCACATAGTGTTAATTGGCAAAAAAATCATTACCATCATCATAGATTATTGGTTGGGTATGACAGTGATAGACAAGTTTTTTTTACTTTAGGTGACACGGTTAATGGCTATGAAGAAAGTGAAGTTTCATTCGAAAACTTGTTGAATTCTATAATATTGAATGAAGATAAGTTTTTTGTGAAGCATTATACATTTGATAAGACAGTGACACCGTATAGTTATTCATTTCAAGAGGTTTATAGATTTGCAAAAGAACTAA
This sequence comes from Huintestinicola butyrica, assembly GCF_025567215.1. Taxonomy (NCBI): domain Bacteria; kingdom Bacillati; phylum Bacillota; class Clostridia; order Eubacteriales; family Oscillospiraceae; genus Huintestinicola; species Huintestinicola butyrica. The sequence continues at coordinate 432 of NZ_JAOQKB010000016.1, read as the reverse complement.
AAGAGAATTTAAATTGTCTGTTATATAGTCGAACATGGATTGTGCCCGATGATATTGATCCGTTAAGGGTATACACACAGGTGACTAAATTTGCGGATAGACAAAAGGCAAACTCGATGTTATTAGAGAAAATTAAAACAGACGGTTTGATTACAAATGAACAATGCAGTATATTTCAAGAAATATGCAAGAGTATATTCAATAAGTGGAGTATACTTAAAGGTAAATTAATTAAAGCTGATATAAAGAGAGAAAGGCTTGATATAGATTATCTAAATTTATCAACGAACGTGGCTTTGAATGAAGAATACAGCTTTTGGTGTGATTTTTATAATGATAGATTGTCAAGTCAAGTGCAACAAAATCAGAGAAAAAATTTTTTGAGCACCTCAAAGGGAGTAAGGAAATTGAGACGTTTTCTCGGACGATTGT
>NZ_JAOQKB010000015.1:0-70391 GCF_025567215.1 Huintestinicola butyrica | reverse complement strand
CGGTTTGTTTGTCTCTCTCGGAGAGAGCTTTTATATCATATCATATACAGCCCATCTTGTCAAGCCTTTTTTTTGCTTTTGGATAACTGCACAGCATCATAGCATTTCTTGTCGAATTTTAGTGACAGGGTGCACAAATAGTTTAGCATTATCAGCCCTTTACAACTAATTACACACTCTTCTATACCTCCTTCACTCTTAAATACTTACACTTAATATATTATATTTGCCTCTACTTATATACTTCCCTACTATACTTACCATTTGCCATTTACATAGTCTATCCTCCCCAAAACCGAATATACATATAACATACATTATATCCCCTGCCTGATATCCGATCACCTCTCAGCAGCTTATACTATATGATATCCTCTCATTCATATGACTGTCAGACTCCAATACACGTTGTATTATCTTTTTCTTTTCATTATATGTACTTATTTTTACCCCCCAAAACAGGCGTTTGTATATATTGACTAATCAATATGTTAGATTAGTCGAATTTATACTTCAAATCTCCAAAAATTAGCATATGATAACAAAAGGTCTTGACATACGACAAAATCGGGTGTATTATATATTACGGTTAGTGAGAGCTAACCATATTAAATGACATTAAGTTAGCTTAATCTAACTTAATAAATAAGGCGGAGGAAGATATGATGCCGTTAACTTTAGCAACTGCAGGAGAAGAAAACATCATTAAAAAAGTAGGCGGAAATCCTGAGACAAGAAAGTTCCTTGAGAACCTTGGCTTTGTTGCAGGCGGAACCGTTACCGTTATCAGCGAGATAAGCGGCAACGTTATCGTCAACGTCAAGGAATCAAGAGTAGCCGTTTCAAAGGAAATGGCAAGCAAGATCATGGTATAATAAGGAGGAGGTTTTATAATGACACTCAAAGAAGCAAAGATTGGCTCAACAGTAACTGTAAAGAAGCTTACAGGCGAGGGCGCTGTAAAGCGCAGAATTATGGATATGGGTATCACCAAGGGTACCGAGATCTATATCCGTAAGGTAGCTCCCCTGGGCGATCCCATTGAGGTAACCGTCCGTGGATATGAGCTTTCGCTCAGAAAAGCTGATGCTGAAATGATCGAGATCGGCTGAGCCGTTTCGATTTTAGCATAGGCACAAGTTAGCGTACTCAAACTTTATTGAAAGGATCTATGATATGGAAATTAAAATCGCACTTGCGGGTAACCCTAACGCAGGTAAAACCACACTGTTCAATGCGCTGACAGGTTCAAACCAGTTCGTAGGTAACTGGCCCGGCGTAACAGTTGAAAAGAAAGAGGGAAAACTCAAGGGTCATAAGGACGTTGTTATCACTGACCTTCCCGGTATCTACTCTCTTTCCCCTTACACCCTTGAAGAAGTAGTTGCAAGAAACTACCTCATCACCGAGCGCCCCAACGCTATCCTCAATATTATTGACGGTACTAACCTGGAGCGTAACCTTTACCTCACCACTCAGCTGGTTGAGCTTGGAATCCCCGTTGTATGCGCTATCAACATGATGGACGTTGTCCGCAAGAACGGCGACAAGATCAACACCGATCAGCTTGCCAAGGAGCTTGGATGCAAGGTCGTTGAGATATCCGCTCTGAAGGGCACAGGAATCAACGAGGCTGCCGAAGAGGCTATCAAGGCTGCGGAGTCCAAGGTTCCCATGATCCCCCAGCACAGCTTCTGCGGCTGCGTTGAACACGCTATCGCTCATATTGAAGAAGCTGTTCTCCACGATATCCCCGAGGAGCAGCAGAGATGGTACGCCATCAAGATTTTTGAGCGTGATGATAAGGTCCTTGAAAAGCTCAACATTCCCGCTGACAAGAGAGAGCACATTGAGCAGGATATCGTTGCTGCCGAAAAGGAAATGGACGACGACAGCGAGAGCATCATCACCAACGAGCGTTATATCTACATCGCTTCCATTATTAAGGACTGCCTCAAGAAGAAGAACAAGGGTGAGCTTACCGTTTCCGATAAGATCGATAAGATCGTTACAAACAGAATCCTCGGTCTCCCTATTTTCGCAGTTGTAATGTTCCTGGTTTACTACATCGCAATGGTAACAGTCGGAGCTTCCGCAACAGACTGGGCTAACGACGGTCTCTTCGGCGACGGCTGGCACCTCCTCGGAATAGGCACAGGTGCTTACGAAGAAGCTGCTGACGAATACGGCGATTCCCCTGCTATCATTGAAGCATTCATTGAAAAGGCTCAGGAAAACGGCACCGATACAGCCGATATCGAAGATGCTATTGATCCCGAATCCGAAGCATTCAGCGTTGATGCAGCTGCTGCAAAGCTTTCCGAACTCACTGCAATGTTCACCGAAGCTGATACAGTTACATACACTGTAGAAGATGAAGAAACACTTGCTACAGAAGATGTTGAAGCAACAGGCGCTGATCTTGCAGATGCTGTTGACGCATTTGTTAAGTATAACTGCGCAGATCCCGATCCCGCTGATTACGGTGTATGGGTTCCCGGTATCCCCGTTCTCATCGGTGACGCAATCGAAGGCACACCCGATTGGCTCAACGGTCTTATCCTTGATGGTATCGTAGCCGGTGTTGGTGCAGTTCTCGGATTTGTACCTCAGATGCTGGTACTCTTCCTTCTCCTCGCATTCCTTGAGTCCTGCGGTTACATGGCTCGTATCGCATTCGTAATGGACAGAATCTTCAGAAAGTTCGGTCTTTCCGGTAAGTCCTTCATTCCTATGCTGGTAGGTGTAGGCTGCGGCGTTCCCGGTATCATGGCTTCCCGTACTATTGAAAACGAAAGAGACAGACGTATGACTGTCATGACCACAACCTTTATCCCCTGCGGCGCTAAGGTTCCTTTCATCTCCATGGTAGCAGGTGCTATCTTCGGCGGTTCTCCCTGGGTTGCAACCTCCGCATACTTCATCGGTGTTGCAGCAATCATCATCTCCGGTATCATGCTTAAGAAGACTAAGATGTTCTCCGGCGATCCTGCTCCCTTCGTTATGGAGCTTCCCGCATACCACCTTCCTACAGTAGGCAACCTCCTCAGATCCATGTGGGAGCGTGGCTGGTCCTTCATCAAGAAGGCAGGTACAGTAATCCTTCTTTCTACAATCTTTGTATGGTTCACCACTTACTTCGGCGTTGTTGACGGCACATTCCGTATGCTCAGTGAGGACGAGATCGACTTCAGTATCCTCGCAGCGATTGGCGGCGTATTCGCTTGGATCTTCAAACCTCTCGGCTGGGGCAACTGGCAGGCAGCCGTTGCATCTATCACAGGTCTCGTTGCAAAGGAGAACATCGTTGGTACAATGGGTATCCTTTACGGCGGCGGAGATGCTTCCACATATGATGCTATCGCAGCAGCCTTCACAAGCGTAAGCGGTTACTCCTTCCTGGTATTCAACCTCCTCTGCGCACCTTGCTTCGCTGCAATGGGTGCTATCAAGAGAGAGATGAACAACGGTAAGTGGACAGCATTTGCTATCACATATCAGTGCGGCTTTGCTTATGCAGTTGCTCTCTGCATCAACCAGATCGGCAACCTCTTCACAGGCAATGTAAATATTCTTGGTCTCATCGTTGCCATTGCGATCATCGTATTCATGATCTACATGCTCGTAAGACCTTATAAGGAAGCAACACGTCTTTCCGACAATAAGGTAAAGGCTTAATTAAAACCCGGTAATAACTGTAAGCGGGGACGGAGCTTCCGTCCCCGACTTTTAAAGGAGTGTTCGATATGGCAACAGTAATAGTTTTGCTTATACTTGCAGCTATCGTAGGACTTGCAGTCCGGTCTATCGTTAAGGATAAGAGGTCGGGCAAATCCACCTGCGGCAACAACTGCGCACACTGCGCAAGTGCAGGAATGTGCCATTCGGCTTCCAAACGCAAAAAATAACAATACCATAATACCTCCTAATTAATACTGATCTTTAATCAATCTACAGACAAATCCTCGGCTGAAATAAGCCATTCTTCGTCAAGCTCCCTTGCCGGGCGGCAAGCCCGCCTGCGGTCGCTTTCCTTGACTGGTCTTATTTCATCTGTCGGTTTTGCCTATAGAGCGATTGAAGATTAGTATAAAACAGCAAGCCGCCGTATCAACTTAATGATACGGCGGCTTGCTATTTTTGCTTATTAAGATTTATCTGTCCGCAAGAGAAGTGTATTCTCTGTGCTTGCTTACGCTCTTGTATGCGGGACGGATTATCTTTCCTGCGTTGGAAAGCTCCTCGATACGGTGAGCGCACCAGCCCGAAATACGTGCAATGGCAAAAAGCGGAGTATAAAGCTCGGGAGGAAGTCCCAGCATACTATATACAAATCCGCTGTAGAAGTCGACGTTTGCGGAAACTCCCTTGTAAATATGTCTTTCATGAGAAATTACCTTGGGAGCAAGCTGCTCTACCATGTGATAAAGTCCCAGCTCCTTTTCCATGCCCTTTTCAGCGGCAAGCTTGTCAACAAAGCCTCTGAAAATATTTGCTCTGGGGTCGGAAATGGAATAAACCGCATGACCCATACCATAGATAAGACCCGACTTATCAAAAGCGTCCTTTCTGAGAAGACGTGTAAGGTAGCATGCCACCTCTTCCTCGTCGGTCCAGTCGGAGATATTCGCCTTGAGATCCTCAAACATTGCCGTTACCTTTACATTTGCGCCGCCGTGCTTGGGACCCTTGAGGGAACCGAGAGCCGCAGCAACTGCAGAATAAGTATCGGTGCCAGAAGATGTTACAACATGAGTGGTAAAGGTGGAGTTGTTTCCGCCGCCATGCTCCGCATGAAGCACCAGAGCAATATCCAACACCTTTGCCTCCAGCTCGGTAAACTTGCTGTCGGGGCGGAGAAGATGAAGAATGTTCTGAGCCGTTGAATACTCAGCCACAGGCTGGTGGATTATGAAGCTCTCGCCGTCAAGATAATAGTTCTTGCACTGATAGCCGTAAACCGCAATAAGGGGCATAAGTGCGATAAGCTCCAGCGACTGCCTCAGCACGTTGGGGATAGATGTATCATTGGGATATTCGTCATATGAAAACAGGGTGAGAACTCCCCTTGCAATGCTGTTCATGATATCGCTGCTGGGGGATTTCATCATAATGTCACGCACAAAGGTGGTGGGAAGCTTTCTGTAGTCCGCAAGCAGGTCGCAGAACTCTTTCAGCTCGGCTTTATTGGGCAGCTTTCCGAAAAGGAGCAGATAAGTGGTCTCCTCGAAGCCAAATCTCTTATCCTTGCCGAAGCCATTGACCAGGTCATTTATGTTGTATCCTCTGTAAAAAAGCTTTCCGTCGCATGGGATCATCTCGTTATCCTCAATGGTATAGGAAACTATCTCGGATATTTCGGTAAGACCCGCCAGAACGCCCTTTCCGTTAATATCTCTCAGACCTCTTTTTACTTCATACTTGGAGTAAAGCTCAGGGTCGATGGCACCGTTGCTGACGCACATATCAGCCAGACGCTCGATCTGCGGAGTAACATTTGAGAAGCTGTAGTGTAAAGCCATTCGTTTCATCCTTTCTAAATACGGAGGCTCGTCTTTCGCCGTCCGATATCACATTGATATTATACTAGCACAATCTATTATAACATAAACGTTTGAAATTTACAAGACGGTAAATCAAACACAAGAAAAGTTTCATCAAATTATCACAAAAGCCAATACTCAAGCTAAATTTATTCATATTTATAGTATCTCAAAACTTTCAACAAATGTCTGTGAAAATATAATGAAATTATTGAAAATACTATTGCAACGGCGCATATAATTATGTTATAATAATATACGTGTATAAAATTTACTGCACACAGGAAAGGATCGGATGATTTATGAAAGGCGACCTTCACGTACATACTACTCTTTCCGACGGTTCATTGGGTGTTGAAGATGTCATTGCCCAGGCAAAGCGCATAGGGCTTGACTTTATATCCATTACCGACCACGACACAATGTCGTCGATCTCAAGGGCAAAGGTCCTGGGAGACCGATACGGAATACAGACCATTCCCGGCGTTGAGCTTACCGCATGGGACAAGACCCGTGGCAGAAAGGTGCATATCCTCTGCTATGCTCCCCAGAAGCCTGACAGACTGGAGGGTATCTGCCGCAGATGCAGCGAGATACGTCAGTCCTGCGCAAAGGAGACGGTGGAAAATGTCCTGAAGCTCTATCCCATAACTGCTGAGGATATCACAAAGCACGTTGTGGGCTCAAAAAGCATCTATAAGCAGCATATCCTTCATGCGCTTATCGAGTACGGCTATTCCAACCACTTCTACGGAAAGCTGGACGATGAGCTTTTCAACGAAAAAACGGGTTCCTGTATAGTTGAGCGTGAATATCCCGATATCAACTATGTGCTGGATCTTATCCATTCCGCAAGGGGTGCAGCGGTCATGGCTCACCCTGTGGTGTATGATTCACTTGAACTGCTGGACGATCTCGCCAAGGAGGGCAAAATCGACGGAGTTGAGGTGTTCCACTATTCAGCCAATGAGGAGCAGCAGGCAACACTGCTGGCAAAGGCAAATGAATATGACCTTATCGTAACAGGCGGCTCCGACTTCCACGGACTTTATAATATGAAGCCCACACCAATAGGGATGTACACCACCGACAAGGATAACATAGACCGAATCCTGAAGCTGTGCAACAAAAAATAAGTACTGAAAGGTGATAAAAATGACTGTAGAATATACACCCAAGGGCGTTTGTTCCAGAAAGATCGAAATTGATATCGAAAACGGTATCATCAACAAGGTTCGCTTTGTAGGCGGCTGCAACGGCAATACTCAGGGCATCTCCAAGCTCGTTGAAGGCATGAAGGCTGAGGACGTTATCTCCCGTCTCGAAGGCGTAAACTGCAACGGCAGAGGAACATCATGTCCCGACCAGCTTGCCAAGGCTCTTAAAGAAGCCATCAAGCAGGCAATGTAATGAGCATTTTGGCAAAAAGCACACCGTCACAGGTGTGCTTTCTTTTGATAGAACTGGTTCTGGTGCTGCTTTTCCTGCTGTTCCTGGCAGCGGCAGTATTCACAAAGCCAAACATCGGCAGCGCTGCGGGAATGTTTATCTGCGCCCTGCTGACGGTCATACTTGTAAAGCGCAGCGCATTTGTGAGCCTTATAAAAACAGCTTACAAGACACAGGCGGGAAAGATGATAATAACCGCCATAGCCGCCCTTGCGGTAATAGGCGTGATAACGGCAATAGTCATATCGGTGCTGATGATAAGTGCAGCGAATAACTTGCCCGATGAGCCGACGACCGTAATAGTTCTCGGGTGCAGAGTAAAGGAAAACGGGCCGTCTCTTATGCTGCAAAAGCGCATTGACGCCGCTTATGATTATATGACCGAGAACGAAAACGTCATATGTATCGCCTCAGGCGGACAGGGCAGCGACGAGCCAATGTCCGAAGCTCAGGCAATAAAAAATTCACTTGTGGAAAAGGGCATCTCCCCCGATAGGATAATCATGGAGGACAAGTCAGAAAATACGTTCCAGAATATAAGAAATTCCCTTGAAATATTTGACAGCATGGGAATGAGCCGAAAGGCAGTCATCATCACCAGCGAATTTCATCAGCTGCGTGCAAAAATGATAGCCTCAAAGCAAGGGCTTGAATGCTACAGTAAAAGCTCACCCACCTATCCCCCTCTGCTGCCCTCCTATTGGGTAAGGGAGTGGTTCGGCGTGCTGCACGAGCTTATAATAGGAAGAAAATAAAACTGGGCTGTTGCATAAGATGCAGCAGCTCATTTTTTTAAAGCTTGTGTGGCACTAAACAAAAAAATCCGCACAAATAAGCACAAAGGTAAAGGGTTTAGGTCAAGCCTTTTTCCCGAAAGGCTTGCAGGTTTCCAAAGGGCGGAGCCATTTGGTCGCTGTCCGCAGACAGCGAAATCTTTTCGCTTGCAATATGAATGATTAAAACGTTATCCGACTGAATAAAAAGTCCTAAAGCCGCCTGCACTGAAAATTAAAAATCACGCTAAACAAATATTTTATCTTTAATATACCAAAATCTTTTTTTGCAGGCGGCTTGAAACTGAGAGCAATTTCGCAGAAATTGCGTTTCAGTTTCCGCCGTAAGGCGCAGGTACGGACAAATGAAAAAATCACCCGCAACAACATCATAACACAAAAGGCTGCCGCAGCATAACGCTGCAGCAGCCATATTTTTATCTTGACAGCCTTGTTTTTAAATGCTATAATGAAAATCAAAAGCTGTATATCAGCAAAGATATATAACTCTACATGATATATCATACCACATTTTAAGCAATTTTTCAATTAGCATTTCAAACAAAACAAGGAGACTGATATTGTGTATCTTCTACAACTGAATAACAAAACAAAGCTTGCCAAAACCGCCGATGATATTTTATCCCTGTCGCAAAGATATTCGGAAATAACCCTTACCCCAAAGGAAGCATATGAGCTGGCAGCCGCCGAGGCTTCTGCTTATAATGACAGTGGACGTGTATTTTTCGGTGAAAGTGTCCTCCCAATAATGATAACCTCATTTTCACAAAGCAGCTATCTTCCCAAAGAGCAATCGGATTTTTTCGCTGAGCTTGCGGAGATATTCGCCTATATGAAAAATGAGACCCACGATAATTTGTCCGACAGAGCCGTAATAGCCAAAATGTACGCATTATGGGAGCAAAAAAGCGGCGGAAGCCTTGAAATGCTCCGCTCACTTATCGAGGAGGAACTATGAGCAACGAAATAGTATTCGGAAAATTTGGCAGCCTTTCCCCCGAAAACTACACAATGGAGCTTATAAGTCTCTGCATCGAAAGCGGTATGCTGAACACCGCCAAACAGCTTGAAATAAAAAAAGCCCTTGAAAACGAATTTACCGAAACAGCCATGCAGTCCACCCGCAGGCAAAGCGGAAGCATATCCGAAAGCAGGGCACAGCTGCTTGCTTCTTCCGTGTTATATCGCTCGGACGTGTATCTGCTCAGCCTGCGCTCCCACGAAAAAGCCGCAAGTGCCCTTGTAAATATGCCCATGAGCAGCATATTGAAGCAAGGCTCGACGGAAATTCTCAGGCTTTTTGAGGAAAGCATGAAAATATTTCGCACCGCCTACAATACCCGCATCAACGCAGATAATCACGAGTACCACTATGTCACCGAAAAGGCCTATGACGAATTCAGACGCAACTATTCCGCACAGTTTGACGGCGCAGGCTGCCCATGTAATATAGACTATCCCCTGCTGGGTCAAAACGCCTGCGACAGCAAGCTTAAAGGTGTAATGTTCATCTGCGATTATTACCGCTGCATTTGCCTTGAAAACAAGCTCTGCCGCCTTTTCAGCGAAGCCGATATTATCCGCCTGCTTGAATCCTACGCTCATGAACGTAATGACGACTACAGGCAAATGTACCTGAACATTGCCGAGGTAATTGCGGATAACCTTCTTGGCAGAGCAATTATTGGGAAGCCGTTAGCCCTTGAGCTGACGGAAAATGACGTTAAAGACATCGGAAGCCGCTGCAAGGGTCTGACGGCTGACAGCATAACATCGCTGCTGGAAAAAGGTCTGTCAGCATATTACAAAGCCATAAGCTCCCCGCCTCTTTATATGTATCTGCGGCAGTATGCTCCCGCATTTGCCATTCGGCTTGGCAGCGCCGTTCAATCAGGCGGCACAGCGGGAGTTTTTACCGTAATCAAAGCTTGACAAAATCGCCGTTACATTATATACTGAGAAAAAACTTATCTATGGTGATAATATGCGTATATTTTACAGCACATCAGCGCAGCTGCGCTTTTTTTCCTGCGGAAATTTTGTGAGCCGTGAGACTTTTACACACCAGCGGCGCACGCTTAACTGCTGCGTTCTTATCCTCGTTACCGAGGGCACGCTGAACATAACATCGGGCGGAAAGGAATACGCCGTTTCCAAGGGCGAATATATCCTGCTCCCCGCCGATGAGGAGCATTTCGGACACGCACCCTCCGACGGCAGGCTGTCCTATCTTTGGGCGCACTTCAAGCCCATTGTCCCCTTTGAAATATATGAGAGCGGCGTGACGGAAAGCTTTGAAATAGCTATCCCCGAATATGGCAGTGTCCCCAACAGCCGCTGTGAGATGCTTTTCAGGCAGCTTCTGGATTTTTCCCGCCGTGAAGATCTTTACAGCGAGGCTCTCCCTGCCTGCTCCATGTCTCTGCTGCTTATGGAGCTTACACAGGAGCATATCGACAGCGTAAACGGCAGCCGATCAAGTATCTCCCCCGTCATAGCTTCCGCCCGTGAATGGATAAAATCCAACTGCCACAGGCAGCTTTCCGCCTCGGATATTGCAGCAGAATTTCACTACAACACCGAATATTTTTCCGCACTTTTCAAAAAGGAAACGGGCATACCCCTTATAGGCTTCCTTAACAAATGCCGCATTGAAGTCGCAAAAAATCTACTGTCCTCGGAAAATGTAAGCATAAAAGAAGCCGCATTTTCATGCGGCTTCAACGACGAAAAATATTTTATGAAAATGTTCCGAAAGCACGAGGGCATGACCCCCATGCAGTACAAAAATTACTTCTTGGTGAAGTAAACTGTGTATGTCTCGTCGGTAACATCGTAAAGGGGCTTGAAGGTGATGTTCACAGGCTGACCCTTTGTGTGGTAGGAATTCTGCTTCCAGGGGAATGTGCCGTAGGTGTGCTCTGTCTGCCATGTGAATACGCCGTCGGGATCGTCCGCTCCCACAAGCCCGCTGTCCTTGTCGATGATGCCCGCAAGAACGATAGGACCGTCAACAGCCGCAGCCATTTCGGGCATATCGGGCAGGGACTCCATAACTATTCCGTTGGGGAAGAATATCTGAACCATGTCGCTGTTCCATTCGGCAGTAATGTTCAGGTATCCGTCGGCAATGTCAAGGCTCTCGGGCTTTTTGCCGTTGATCTCCACCACAGGTTCACCCTTTGCCCATGCGGGTATTCTGAAAGCAACGGTAAACTTCTCGGGAGAAGCGGTCTTTACGATGAATTTCAGCAGCCATCTTGACATCTGACCGTCATCATGCTCATCAAAGAAAGCCTGATCGTTATAGTACTTCATGCCCGTGGTCTGCTCAATGGAAATGCTGTTGCCATTATGGTCAAACTCATATTTTGAGGGGATATACTGGCTTACGATAAGCTTATTGCTATCCTCATCTCTGTAATAAATAAGCTCGGGGTACAATGCCTGCGCCTGCACCATGGTTCCATGGCAGCACCAGAAGTCGTGGGTCTTGCTGCCCCATTTCTTTTTGCTTCCCGCAGCAAGTGGCAGGAAGTATGTGGGCATACCTGTAACTGCATTCTGTTGAGCAAGGAAGCCGTTGTAAAGGCTGCGCTCTATGTAATCAGCATACTTCTTGTCACCAGTCCACTTGAAGAGGTAGGAAGCAACTCTTACCATATTATAAACTGTGCAGAACTCCTGATTTGTCTCGCCGAGGAAATGTCCCTGCATATAAGGAGGAACCCAGAATTCGCCTGCATTCTGTCCGCCGGTGCAGTACATTCCACGGTCGGTAACTGCAAACTTCCAGAAACGCTCAGCCAGGTCTCTCCATTTTTCGTCGCCTGTTACCTCATAAAGCTTTGCAGCGCCGTGGATAAAGGGAATGCTTGCATTTGCGTGGCAGTTGGAAAGAGGATCCTTGCCTGCCGCAAGATTTCCGAAAAGTCCGGGATTCCAGTATCTCCGGGCAAGGGTCATGTACTTTTCATTCTTGGTTATCTCGTAAAGTGAAGCCCATACCTCCAGCATACCTGCTTCCTCGCCGCTGTAAACAGCGTGGGGATTAACGCTCTGCATAGCCTCAGTCCAGCGGAGATACCAGTCAGCCAGGTGGTCGATTATCTCTATTGCCTGCTCATTGCCTGCATAGGTGTAAGCGTGCATAAGTCCCATTATGGTCTTGTGCATAACATACTGAGGAGACCATATGTACTGTCTCTTTGCAAGCTTGTCAAAGTATTTTTCGGGGATAGAGCCTATCCACTCGCCGCCGTTGAGCTGCTGGCAGCGTGCAAGCTCGGAGATTATCTTGTCAAGCTTTACTTTCAGCTCTGCGTCATGGTCATATGCCACATAGTAGGCAGCAGCGGAGAGCCAGTGACCAAGGAAATGACCTCTCAGCTGGCAGGTGGGAGCTTCCCAGCCCCAGTGGAGATTTGCCTTTGCTGGGTCATCTACTACCTGCAGTCCGGGGATAATTATTCCTGCCTCAAGGTAGAAGTTCTGGAGCAGGCACTGCGGATCCAGTCCTATAAGATAAGCACGGTTAAGGGACATTCTCTCACGGAACACGCCGGGGAGAACGGTAACATTTTCTTTATATGCGGTCTTTAACATACCAAGCAGCTCCTTTGATGTGATTTTCATTGACATCATTATAGCATATAATTTTGGATTTGTCGGTAGATAAAACCGCATATAAGGTCAACATTTTTACCTATCTTTATCTGATAAAGTACGAAACGAACACAATGATTATCATTGCGGGAGAGAGATATTTTATCATAACATCAAACACTCCCGCCAGCCTGAAGGGATATCTTCCGTCGGAGGATATCTCCCGCTCCATATTCTTTCTCCCCCATATCCGCCCCGCAAGAATACAGAGGGAAAAGCCTCCCAGCGGCATTATTATCTGGTCGGAAAGGAAAACAAACAGTTCAAACACCGTCAGCCCGAAGATCCTTACGTCAGACAGCACACCGTAGGAAAGGGAAGCAGGCACGCACAGCAGACCTATTATAATGACAGGTATAACCGTGGCTTTCAGCCGTGAAAGCCCATAACGCTCGGTGAGGAACGAAACTATAGTTTCCAGCAGAGAAATTGAAGAGGTTATCGCCGCAAAAAGCACAAGTGCAAAGAACACCGTTCCCGCAATACGCCCATAGCTCAGTCCACCGAACACCGCCGTCAGGGTGGAGAAGATAAGCCCCGCTCCCTCGTCAGGCTCCAGCCCCATGGCAAACACCGCAGGAAGCACGGTAAGTCCGCTTATCATGGCAATAGCTGTGTCAATGGTGACGATTATCCATGTGCTGCGGCTCAGGTCGTTGTCCTTTTCAAGATAGCTGCCGTAGGTTATAAGAGTGCCCATTCCCAGCGACAATGAGAAAAACACCTGTCCCATGGCTTTAACAACAATGTCAGCCACATCGCCGAAGCTGCTTATCTTTGAAAAGTCAGGCATAAGTAAGAACTTCACGCCCTCCGCCGCCCCGTTCAGGGTCAGGGAATATATCATCAGCCCCACAAGGAACACCAGCAGCAGCGGCAAAAGCACCGACGACACCTTTTCAATGCCCTTTGATACACCGAATACTACTATAATGCCGTTTATCAGCAGAAAAACCGTCTGCCATACAACAGGCTCCGCCGTCATAGTGCTGTATTCTGAGAAGTATGAGGGCAATGGGATATTCCCCGAAGCTGTGCTGAAAAGGTATTTCATCACCCAGCCGCCGACGGTGCAGTAATAGGCAAGCACCGCCGCAGAGCCTGCCACGCCGAAGCCTCCCGCAAAGCCCCAGCCCTTTTTTATCTTTTCGCAGGCATCTACCGCATTGCTTCCGCCGTGCCTGCCCACAGAAAGCTCCGTCAGCAGAATGGGATAGCCCAGCACCAGCACAAAGAAAATATACACAGCAAGGAACAATGCTCCTCCGCCTGTGCCGCAGACATAGGGGAACTTCCAGATATTTCCCAGTCCCACCGCCGAACCTGCGGCGCTCATTATGAAGCCAAAACCCGTTGACCATTTGTCTCTGCCGCTTCCGCTGACATTTTTGCTCATACGATCATTCCTTTGCTGTAACATTCAACAGCTATTTTTCCCCATACATAGCCGTTTATCCATTGTCGTCCGAAAACGTGGCAAAAATAATTATTATAAAAATGTTAAATCTGAATTTTACCTATTCCTATGAAAAACAAAATGTGGTATAATAGTCAAAGCAGCGCCGAAAGAGATAGTAACGGCGTATATCAAACCGCATTTATCATTTATATAGGAGAGCATGAATATAATGGATGATTTCATTAAGGCAAAGAAAGCCGCACTGGAAAAGTATTTTGAAAAAATGAACGATAAGCAGAGGGAAGCTGTTTTCGCCATCAAAGGCCCCGTACTTATCCTTGCAGGCGCAGGAAGCGGAAAGACTACCGTTCTTGTCAACCGTATCGCAAACATGGTCCTGTTCGGAAACGCTTATCAGGACGAGGAAGCATATGCGGCTCTTTCCGATGACGACATTGCGTTTTTGAATAATTATAACGGCGAAAGGGACGAGGCAACCGTTTCAAGACTTGCCGAGATAGTTGCTTCCGACCCCGTAAAGCCATGGAACATACTTGCAATCACCTTTACAAACAAGGCTGCGGGTGAGCTTAAAGAAAGACTTGCAAAGATGCTGGGCGAGGAACAGGGCGGTCAGGTAAACGCCTCCACATTCCACTCTGCCTGCGTGCGCATACTCAGAAGAGAGATCGACAAGCTGGGCTATGCTTCGGGCTTCACAATCTACGACAGCGATGACAGCCAGAGACTTATCAAGACCTGCATGGAAGCTCTTGACATTTCCGATAAGGCATTTCCTCCAAAGGCAGTGGCTGCGGCAATATCCTCCGCAAAGGATAAGCTCATCACTCCCGCCGCTTTTGAAGAAGAGTCCGCCGGAGACTACAGAAAGGTCACTCTCGCAAAGATATACAAGGAATATCAGACCCGTCTTAAAGAGGCAAATGCCCTTGATTTTGACGATATCATCATGCTGACCGTTCAGCTGTTCGAGTCTCAGCCAGATGTGCTGGATCATTACAGAAATCTGTACAAGTACATCATGGTCGATGAGTATCAGGACACCAACACCGCTCAGTACCGCCTTGTTTCCCTGCTTTCGGAGAAGAGCGGAAACCTCTGCGTTGTAGGTGATGATGACCAGTCCATCTACCGTTTCAGAGGCGCTACAATCGAAAATATCCTGTCATTTGAGCAGCAGTTCGAGGGCTGCCACGTTATCAGACTGGAGCAGAACTACCGTTCCACCCAGAATATACTTAACGCCGCAAACTCCGTTATCGCAAACAATATGAGCAGAAAGCCCAAGTCCCTGTGGACAGATCTGGGCGAGGGCGAAAAGATAACAGTTTACAAGGCTTCCGACGAGGCTGCCGAGTCCAAGTTCGTTGCAACTACTATAATGAACGGCGTAAAGGACGGCAGAAAATACAGCGACTTTGCGGTTCTCTACAGAATGAACGCACAGTCAAACTCACTTGAAAAAGCATTTTCCGCACAGTCTATCCCCTACCGTGTTATCGGCGGTATGAGGTTCTATGACCGCAAGGAAATAAAGGATATCGTTGCATATCTCTCCGTTATCAACAACCCCGATGATATGCTCCGCTTCAAGAGAATAGTAAACGAGCCGAAGAGAGGCATCGGCGACAGCACGCTTTCAATGATAGAGCAGATCTCCATTGACCTGAAGCTGTCACCCATTGATGTAATGAAGAACTCCGAGAGCTATGCTCCCCTGAGCAAAAAGTCCGCTTCCCTTGTAAAGGCTTCCGAGATATTCACCCACCTGAAAGAAGCTGCCGACAAGCTCCCTCTTGACAAGCTGTTTGACGCAGTTATCGAGAAAACAGGCTATGCTACCATGCTCAAAGGTCAGGGCGATGAGGGTCTCACCCGTCTCGAAAACATCGAGGAACTTAAATCCAACATTGCCACATATATGCAGGCAAAGTCCGAAGCAGGCGAAGAGGCTACACTTTCCGGATTCCTGGAGGAAATTTCCCTCTACACCGATATCGACAAGCTTTCCGCAGATGATGACGCAGTTTGCCTTATGACCATGCACTCCGCAAAGGGACTGGAGTTCCCCATAGTGTTCATCGTAGGCATGGAGGACGGCATATTCCCTCCTATCCGCACCATGGACAATCCCGAGGAGCTTGAAGAAGAGCGCAGACTGGCATACGTGGGCATCACCCGTGCAAAGGAAAAGCTGTACATCACCCACGCTCAGCAGAGAATGCTGTTCGGTTCCACCCAGCGCAACTTCCAGTCCAAGTTCATCAAGGAGATAGACAAGGACTGCATCGACAGAGTTGACGGAACCGTAAAGACCACAAAGAAAAAGGACGATGACATCATCACCGCTCCCGTTTACACATACACTCTCCAGAGCCAGCTGGCAAACAAGAAAATGGAGTCCGCCAAGAAGGCAGCCGCCGTTGACTACACCGCAGGCGAGAGAGTAAAGCACAACGTTTTCGGCGAGGGAACCGTTATCTCCTCCAAGCCCATGGGCAACGACCATATGCTTGAAATTGCATTTGATTCAGTCGGAACCAAGAAGATCATGGCAAACTTTGCTAAGATAGTAAAGATATCATAAGCGAATATAACAAAAGAGGGCTGCTGCGGTTTAACACTGCGGCAGCCCTCTTTTCGTTCTATACCGCAAATTCCTTGACTTTTAAGGCAAACCATGCTATGATAAAATCAGAATAATGCGGCAGATGTCATGGGGATCTGCCGCAAATATCAAGGAGTGAGGTCAATGTTTGAAAAGCTATTCAAACTAAAGCAAAACAACACCACAGTCAAGACAGAAATTGCGGCAGGCATTACGACTTTCGTTACAATGGCATATATACTTGCGGTCAATCCGAACATTCTCTCCGCAGCGGGCATGGACAGCACGGCGGTGCTTCTTGCCACCTGCCTGGCATCATTCTTCGGAACGCTCATTATGGCGTTTGCGGCAAATCTGCCGTTTGCGCTTTCGGCAGGAATGGGACTGAATGCGTACTTCGCTTACACCGTATGCGGCATTATGGGCTATTCCTGGCAGACCGCACTGCTGGCGGTATTTATAGAGGGAATAATTTTTATCGTTCTCTCGCTGACAAAGGTTCGTGAAAGCATCTTCAACTGTATCCCCTTGGAGCTGAAACGTGCCGTATCGGTGGGAATAGGTCTGTTTATCGCATTTATCGGACTTCAGAATGCAGGACTTGCAGTTGATTCGGCAACGCTTGTATCGCTGGTTGATTTCCGTGAGAACTTCCCGACCTCGGGCATCTGCGCACTGCTTGCAATCATCGGACTGATGATAACAGCTGTCCTTTATATCAAAAAGGTAAAGGGTTCAATACTCATCGGCGTGTTCGGCACATGGATACTGGGCATAATATGCCAGCTGACAGGTATATACGTTCCTGACGGCGAAAGCTATTTCTCGCTGTTCCCCACATTTGCAATGACCGATTTTTCCAAGCTGGGCGAGACCTTCGGTCAGTGCTTCAATGCCGACCTCGGTTCAGTGGGAATATTCAATTTCATTGCCGTTATTTTCTCGTTCCTTTTTGTTGACCTTTTCGATACTCTGGGCACAATCATCGGAGTAAGCACAAAGGCAAATATGCTTGATAAGGACGGCAGACTGCCTGCCATCAAGCCCGCACTTATGGCAGATGCAGTTGCAACATCGGCAGGTGCGGTACTGGGAACATCTACCACCACAACCTTTGTTGAATCCTCGGCAGGCGTTGCGGCAGGAGGAAGAACAGGCCTTACAGCTCTGACAACAGCGGTGCTGTTCCTGCTGTCAATGTTCCTGGCGCCCATCTTTATCGCCATTCCCTCATTTGCCACAGCTCCTGCGCTGATAATCGTAGGCTTCCTTATGTTCTCCACCATCGCCGAACTTAAAGTAGATGAGACAAACTACACCTCTGCTATCCCCGCATATCTTTGCATACTTGCAATGCCCCTTTTCTACAGCATTTCTGAGGGTATCGCCATCGGTATCATTTCCTACGTTGTAATAAACCTCGTATGCGGCAAGGCAAAGCAGATAAATCCGCTTATGTACGTGCTTGCGGTGATGTTCGTGCTGAAATATGTATTTCTTTGATAAAACACGGCACTATACTGATGTATGGGAGGGTCTTACTTGAAAGAGCTTAAAGATTATATAACAAATATTCCCGATTTTCCTCAAAAGGGCATAATTTTCCGTGATGTTACATCTCTGCTGCAGAGCGGCAAGGGCTTTTCGGCGGCAGTTGATGAAATGCTCGGTCAGCTTGATGACATTGAGTTTGATGCTGTGCTGGGACTTGAAGCCAGAGGCTTTCTGTTCGGTGCGCCCATAGCTTACGCACGTAAAAAGAGCTTTGTCCCCGTCCGCAAAAAGGGCAAACTCCCCAGAGCCACAGTCTCTGCGGAATATGACCTTGAGTACGGCAAGGCAGAGATCGAGATACACACCGATTCCCTGAAAAAGGGTGACAAGGTCGTGATAATAGACGACCTTATCGCCACAGGAGGAACTCTTGAAGCGGCAGCAAAGCTTGTTGAGCAGCTGGGCGGAGAGGTGGTAAGGATCGTGTGTCTTATTGAGCTTACCGACCTTAAAGGCAGGGAAAAGCTGAAAAATTACGATGTCCGCTCGATAGTTACCTACGAGGGAGAATGAGTTTATAAAAATCGGAGCTGTCACAGTATTATACTAATCTTTAATCGTTCTATAGACAAAGCCGACAGATGAAATAAGACCAGTCTAGGAAAGCGACTGCAGGCGGGCTTGTCGCCCGGCAAGGGAGCTTGACGAAGAATGGGCTTATTTCAGCCGAGGATTTGTCTATAGGTTGATTGAGGATTAGTATTAAGCTGTGGCAGCTCTTTTTGATGTAATACTAAGCACCAATTAAAAACTATACAAAAAATCGAGCATGATCTTGCATATATGGATTATGCGACGATTTTTTGTCTATAGTTTTATTGGTGATTAGTATTATTATCCCGCAAAAGAATTATTCAATGCCCTTTACAGTGTAATCCTTATCCTCGACTGCCTTTTTAAGAACATCATCGGGAACGTCCTTGCTGAGTGAAACAGCTGCAATGCCCTTTTCGTGGCTGACCTCGTTAACGGTAACGCCGTCAATAGCCTCCAGTGCCTTCTTAACAGCAGCCTCACAATGGCCGCACATCATGCCTTCGATCTTGATAGTCTTAGTCATAGTATTTTTCTCCTTTTTCTTTGATTGCTTGATTTTTTTATCCTTATCGGCATTGTGAATGTCGAAAAAGTTCAGTCTGAGAGCATTTGTTACAACGCAGAAGCTGGAAAGGCTCATTGCCGCAGCCGCAAACATGGGGTTCAGCTGCCAGTGGAACAAAGGTATCCACACACCTGCCGCAAGAGGTATGCCTATTGCATTGTAGAAGAACGCCCAGAACAGGTTCTGGTGAATGTTCCTCAGTGCCGCACGGCTGAGGCGAATCGCAGCGGGAACGTCGCTCAGGCGGCTCTTCATCAGCACCACATCTGCCGCATCTATGGCCACGTCCGTACCTGCGCCTATGGCAATGCCGATATCCGCACGGGTAAGAGCGGGAGCGTCGTTTATTCCGTCGCCAACCATAGCCACCTTGCCCTCGTTCATCAGCTTTCTGATAACGCTTTCCTTGCCGTCGGGAAGCACGCCTGCGATTACCTCGTCAACACCTGCCTGTCTGCCGATAGCGGCAGCGGTCTTTTCATTGTCGCCCGTGAGCATTACCACACGGACGCCCATATTTTTAAGCTCCCTTACCGCCTGAGGGCTGTCCTCCTTGATAACGTCCGCCACGGCTATAACGCCTGCAAAAGCACCGTCACAGGTGAACATAAGGGGAGTTTTGCCCTCCTCCGCAAGAGCTTCGGACTTTTTCTTCATTTCCTCGGAAATATCCGCCTGAGAGCTTATGAACTTCACGCTTCCACCCAGAAGCTTTTTTCCGCCCGATACTGCGGAAAGTCCGTTGCCTGCAAGGGCTGTGAAGTTCTCGGTGCTGTCGGGAATGATATTTCTCTCTGTGCCAAGGTCGATGACCGCCTTTGCCAGAGGGTGCTCGCTGTTCTTTTCAAGGGTGCAGGCAAGCTTTAAGAGAGATGATTCGTCATAGCCCTCGGCGGGGATAATATCCGTTACCTTAGGCTCGCCCATGGTGATAGTACCTGTTTTATCAAGGGCACAAACAGTTACCTTTCCTGTCTGCTCCAGAGAAGCGGCAGTCTTGAAAAGTATGCCGTTCTTTGCGCCCATTCCACTGCCCACCATGATAGCAACGGGAGTTGCCAGACCCAGCGCACAGGGGCAGCTGATCACCAGCACGGAAATACCCCTTGCCAGTGCAAAGCCTACTGTCTGACCCGCCAGCAGCCAGACCAGAGTAGTTACTACTGCAATGGAAATAACCACAGGAACGAAAATTCCCGAGACCTTGTCCGCAGCCTTTGCGATAGGCGCTTTTGTGGCAGCGGCATCGCTTACCATTTTGATTATCTGTGAAAGGGCAGTGTCCTCGCCGACCTTTACGGCACGACACTTGATAAAGCCCGACTGGTTTACTGTTGCGGCAGATACGCTGTCGCCAACTTCCTTATCCGCAGGAACGCTCTCGCCTGTGAGCGCAGACTCGTTCACAGCACTTCTTCCCTCA
Organism: Huintestinicola butyrica; assembly: GCF_025567215.1. NCBI lineage: Bacteria > Bacillati > Bacillota > Clostridia > Eubacteriales > Oscillospiraceae > Huintestinicola > Huintestinicola butyrica. Next base: position 49,833 of record NZ_JAOQKB010000015.1, on the reverse strand, counting down.
ATAACAACGCCGTCCGCAGGAATGCTCTCGCCGGGGCGCACAAGGAAAATATCGCCGATGACTATCTGTTCTGCGGGAACGGTAACTTCCTTGCCGTCACGCTCAAGAGTAGCAGTCTTGGGAGCAAGCTTCATCAGGCTTTTCAGTGCATCGGTGGTCTTGCCCTTTGAACGGGCTTCAAGCATTTTTCCGAGAGTGATAAGGGTAAGTATCATGGCAGCCGATTCAAAATAGAACTCGTCCATGTACTTCATCACAGCCTCATGGTTGCCTCTCATCACCGCATCTGTCATGGCAAACAGCGCATATGTGCTGTAGATAAATGCAGCCGATGAACCCAGAGCCACCAGAGTATCCATATTGGGCGCACGGTGGATAAGGCCCTTGAAGCCGCTTATAAAGAATTTCTGGTTGATGACCATTATAATAATGGTGAGCAGCATCTGGATAAGACCCATGGCAACGTGGTTATCCTCTATCACCGCAGGAAGAGGCCAGCCCCACATCATATGACCCATGGAGAAATACATAAGTATCACAAGAAAAACCAGTGATACTATAAGGCGCTTTTTCAGCACGGGGGTAGCCTTGTCCGCCAGAGCGTCATCGGAGGGGGCGCTGCTTTTTTCCGCACCCTTTACGGAAGCGCCGTAGCCTGCCGCCTCCACCGCAGCGATTATCCTTTCGGGAGAAGCGCTGCCCTCAACTCCCATTGAATTTGTAAGCAGGCTCACCGAGCAGGAGGTAACGCCCTCAACTGCCGATACAGCCTTTTCCACACGGGTGCTGCACGCCGCACAGCTCATACCCGTAACATTGTACTGTTCCATACTTTTCCTTTCTTTCAGATAGATTTCCCATACCGACTTATTTCATCAGCTTTTGCAGGGTACAGACAAGCTCGTCTATTACCTCGTCCTTGCCGTCACGTATATCCTGCGCCACACAGGTGCGGATATGCTCCGCCAGAAGCTCCTTATTAAATGAGTTGACAGCGGCGCTCACCGCAGCAGACTGCACCAGTATATCAACACAGTAAGCGTTGCGCTCCACCATGCCCTTTATGCCTCTTATCTGCCCCTCGATACGGTTAAGGCGGTTTATAAGTCTCTTGTATTCATCATCTGAGCGCTCCTTTGTCTTATGACAGCAGCATTTTTCTTCACTCATATTATCACCTCGTAATGGTGTGCTGTTCAACGTTCCGTTTTTGTTACCTCACACTTACAGGAATAGTATATACCCCCATGGGGTATTTTTTCAAGAGTATATCTCAAACAAAATTATTATTTTAAATGAACATATGATACAATATAGTCTCACTGCACTGTTTTTAACTGCCATTTTAAGTAAAATTAGTAAATGTTTCCTTGGCGGTGTATTATTATTCATTATTTGCTGTGGAAATTTATATATATTTGTGATATAATAAATTTTAATTGGATTTTGCACAGACATTACTTTAAAATATGGAGGATGATTTCGTTGATAAGCGGCAAAATGCTAAAAGACGCACTTATTTCAGCTGCCCTTACTCTTTCCGATATGAAAAAACAGGTGGACGAGCTTAACGTATATCCCGTTCCCGACGGAGACACAGGAACAAATATGTCTCTTACACTTACAAATGCCATGAACGCTCTCCAGAACCTGGACGATGGGGCTGCTGTTTCTGAGGTGGCTTCCGTTGCCGCTTCCGCAATGCTTAGAGGCGCAAGAGGAAACTCGGGCGTTATCACCTCTCTGCTTTTCAGAGGCTTCTCAAAGGGTCTTGCGGATAAAAAAGAAGCTGACTGCGATGATATGGCAAACGCCCTTGAAATAGGCGTTGACGCAGCTTACAAGGCTGTTATGAAGCCCGCAGAGGGCACTATCCTCACCGTTGCAAGAGTCAGCGCAGAAAAGGCAAGGGAATCCTCCTTTATCACAAACGACCCTCTGGTACAGTGGTCGGACGTGTGTGCTGCCGCAAGGGATGCTCTGGATAAAACTCCCGAGCAGCTCCCAATACTTAAAAAAGCCGGCGTTGTTGACGCAGGCGGAAAGGGTCTCGTTATCATCTTTGAGGAGATGTTCCGTGCCTTTAAGGGCGAGCCAAGAACCGTTGTAAACCAGCCCAAGATAATCTCCGACAGCAAGATGTCCTTCACCGTTCAGGACGATGAGACACAGGAGATAACCTTCGGCTACTGTACCGAGTTTATTGTAAACGTCACCGATTTCAAGAAAAAGCCTGCGGACCTGAGAAAATATCTGGAATCCATCGGCGACTGCGTTGTTGTAGTCGATGATGAGGACATCATAAAGGTACACGTTCACACCGACCACCCCGGTCAGGCTATAGAGAGAGGTCTTACCTACGGCGCTCTCTGCAATATGAAGATAGACAATATGCGTCTCCAGCGTGAAAAGAAGGCTGCCGCAAAGAAAAAGCTCAATGAAAAGCCCGTTCCCGCAAAGCCCGAAAAGCGTTTCGGCTTTGTTGCCGTGGCAAACGGAAGCGGCGTTGAGTCCATGTTCACCGACCTTGGTGCGGACTGCATCGTCAAGGGAGGACAGACCATGAACCCCTCTGCGGACGATATCCTCCGTGCGGTATATTCCGTTCCCGCCGAGATCGTGTTCATTCTCCCCAACAACAAAAACATCATCATGGCAGCGGAGCAGGCTATGAAGCTCTCCGAAAAGACAATGTGCGTCCTCAGGACCACATCTGTTCCCCAGGGAATGTCTGCAATGATGAGCTTTGACCCCGATTCCGATTTCGATACCAACAGAATGAATATGTCTCTGGCAGCGGAAAAGGTGCAGTCGGGTCTTATAACCTTTGCAGCCCGTGATTCAAGCTTCAGCGGTCACGAGATAAAGTCAGGCGATATCCTTGCCCTTGAAAACGGCAGGCTCTCATTTATCGACCGTGATGTTACCAGAGCCGCTTACAAGCTCACAAGAAAGCTTGTGAAGAACCTTAAGGGCAGCGCAGGATATGTTACCGTGCTTTACGGCTCGGACGTTTCCGACGATAAGGCAAGCGAGCTTGAAAATATCATGAAGAGCAAGCTCAGCAGCCTTGACATAAACTTTGTAAAGGGCGGTCAGCCCGTATATTACTACATTATCTCAGTGGAGTCAGAGTGATGAAAAAGATCACCGTTATTACGGGACACTACGGCAGCGGCAAATCCACATTTGCCGCAAACTATGCAATAAAATGCGCAGAACAGGGCGAGCAGGTCACTGTGGTGGATATGGATACTGTAAATCCATATTACCGCACTGCCGACCTGGGCGAGCTTTTTGCCCGGAAGGGCGTAAAGCTCTGCGCACCAATGTATGCGGGAACGAACCTTGACGTTCCCATACTCAATTTTGATATTCCCGCAATTTACGCAGAAGGCAGAAAGCTTGTTATAGATATGGGCGGCGATGACGCAGGCACATATCCTTTAGGCAAGTTCAGGAGCTTTCTGGAAGCTAATAAGGAGGAAACGGAAATTCTCTACGTGGTGAATTTCTGCCGATACCTTACCCGCACTCCCGAAGAAGCTGAGGAGATACTCCGTGAGATAGAAGCTGCCTGCGGTCTTAAAGCGACCGCCATGGTCAACAACTCAAACCTTGGTTTTGAGACTGACAGTGATGTTATCGCTGCGGGAATAAAGCAGGCTGAAATGATATCAAAACAGGCAGAGCTTCCCATCTTCTGCCACACCGTTCCCGTTCTTGAAAACAGAACAGTGAGCGCCGAAAGCACCGCCGACATTTTCCCTGTGGAAATTTACATCAAAAACGTGTGGAACTGACAAAGTCTCCGCAAAATCATATGAAAGGAAGTCAATATCTATGGCGAAAATGACCGTCAATACTGACAGATGCAAGGGCTGTTCCCTGTGCGTATCCGTCTGTCCCAAGAAAATCATCACGATACGCAAGGATATAAGAACACCCAAGGGCTACTGCCCCGCAGAATGCACTGACCAGACCAAGTGTACAGGCTGCGCAATGTGCTATACCATGTGCCCCGACTGCGCTATAACAGTCGAGAGATAATTTTCGGAAAGGACTGAACCACATTGGCAAATGAAAGAATGCTTATGAAGGGCAACGAAGCCCTTGCAGAGGCTGCCGTCCGTGCAGGCTGCAAATGCTACTTCGGCTACCCTATCACCCCTCAGACTGAGATCGCTGCTTATATGTCAAAGCGTATGCCCAAGTGCGGCGGCGTGTTCTTACAGGCAGAGAGCGAGATCGCTGCTATAAATATGGTCTATGGCGCAGCCGCAACAGGCGTGCGTGCTATGACCTCTTCATCTTCCCCCGGAATCTCCCTTAAATCAGAGGGTATCTCCTATGCCGCAGGCTGCGACCTTCCCTGCGTCATCGTAAACGTTCAGAGAGGCGGCCCCGGTCTCGGCGGTATCCAGCCCGCACAGTCCGACTATTATCTTGCAACCAAGGCAGGCGGCCACGGCGACTTCTTCATTCCCGTATATGCTCCCTGCTCCGTTCAGGAAATGGCTACATATGCCGTAAAGGCTTTCGATATGGCCGATAAGTTCCGCACCCCCGTAATGATCCTTTCCGATGGTCTTCTCGGTCAGATGATGGAACCCGTTGAGTTCCCCGACATCACCGACAATGAGCCAGCAAAGGACTGGGCTTGCGTAGGCCACGGCAACAAGAGGCATCACAACATCATCAATTCCCTTTACCTCAAGCCCGAAGAGCTTGAAGAGTCCAACAGACAGCGTTTCAAGAAGTACGATATCGAAAAGCAGGAGCTTCCCGAGGTTGAAAACTATCTCACCGAGGACGCTGACATTATCGTAACAGGCTACGGCGCTTCCGCAAGAATCGTCCGCTCCGCTGTCAATGCCGCAAGAGCAGAGGGCATCAAGGCAGGCATGATAAGACCTATCACCCTTTGGCCCTTCCCCGAAAAGGCTTATGCCGACACTGTTGAGACCGCCAAGGCTTACCTTGTTGTTGAGCTTTCGATGGGTCAGATGGTCGATGACGTAAGACTTGCCACAAGCTGCCGCAGACCCGTCCGCTTCTTCGGAAGAACAGGCGGAGTTATCCACACTCCCGCCGAGATCCTTGCTCAGATAAAGCTTATCGCTAAGGAGGAACTGAAATAATGGCTATATATCAGAAGCCTCACGCTCTTGAGGATATCAGTATGCACTTCTGCCCCGGCTGTACCCACGGTATCGTTCACAGACTGGTTGCCGAGGTAATAGATGAAATGGGCATTGAGGGCGACACTATCGGAATCTGCCCCGTAGGATGTTCCGTTGTTTCCTACGATTATTTTGCCTGCGATATGATCGAAGCAGCTCACGGACGTGCTCCCGCAGTTGCAACAGGCGTAAAGCGTTCAAGACCCGACAAGTTCGTATTCACATATCAGGGTGACGGCGACCTTGCCGCTATCGGAACCTGCGAAACAGTTCACGCAGCTACCAGAGGCGAAAACATCACCATAATCTTTATCAACAACACCATTTACGGCATGACAGGCGGTCAGATGGCTCCCACCACGCTTCCCGGTCAGGTAACACAGACCACTCCTTTCGGCAGAGACCCCAAGGTTGCAGGATACCCCGTAATGGTATGCGAAATGCTTTCTCAGCTCACAGGCACAGCCTATGCGGAAAGAGTTTCCGTTGACTCCCCCGCTCACATCAATGCAGCCAAAAAGGCGATCCGCAAGGGCTTTGAGGTGCAGAAGAACAAGCAGGGCTTCTCCATCATCGAGGTGCTTTCCACCTGTCCCACCAACTGGGGCATGACTCCTTTGGAGGCAATGGAAAGAGTAAGAACGGAAATGATACCCTACTATCCTCTCGGTGTTTACAAGGATATCACCGCTGAAAACAAGTGAGAAAGGAGCAGATAATATGACCAGTGAAATTCAGCTTGCGGGCTTTGGCGGACAGGGTATCCTGTTTGCGGGAAAAGTCCTTGCATACTGCGGAATGCTCGCCGACAGAGAGGTTTCATGGCTTCCCTGCTACGGCCCCGAAATGAGAGGCGGAACCTGCAACTGCTCCGTATGTCTCTCCGACGAGCCTATCGGCTCTCCCGTTGTAAACGAACCCGATCTTCTTATCGCAATGAACGAGCCTTCCTACACCAAGTTCATCGGTGCGGTAAAGGCAGGCGGATACGCATTTGTTGACAGCACTCTGGTTGACTCGGCAAATGTCCGCAGCGATATCCACGAATTCAGAGTTCCCGCTACAAGACTTGCAGACGAAAACGAGCTTAAAGGCGGAGCAAACATCATTCTTATCGGCAAGCTCATCAAGGAGTCGGGAGTTATCTCCATGGACGATATTGAGGCTGCTATAAGAAAGATAGTTCCCCCGAAAAAGGCTCAGCTTATCGAAAATAACCTGAAGGCTATCCAGATAGGCTACAACTACAGCGAATAAATATGGACTTGATTCCTGCCGCCGGGTAGGTCATGCGCCGCAGCCTGTGTCATAAGGCCATTGAAGACACAGGTTACGGCGCTTTTTTATATAATAAAAAAGGAGTATGAAGAAACGCGATGAATAATCAGACAAGATCATTTGCAAAATACGCCTCTCTCAGCGTTATAGGAATGATAGGGCTTTCCTGCTATATCCTTGCGGACACATTTTTCGTGGCGCAGGGACTTGGCACAAACGGACTTGCCGCCCTTAACCTTGCTATTCCGATCTACAGTGCCATCACGGGAATGGGCATGATGACAGGCATGGGAGCCGCCACTTGCTACTCCATAATGCGCAGCCGTGGGGATGAAAAGGCGGACAAGGTGTTCACAAACGCCCTTTTCATCGCAGCATTCTTCACGCTCATATTCGAGATATGTGGCATATTTTTCTCAGGCAGTATATCAAGACTGCTGGGCGCAGAGGGCGATACCTATGAAATGTGCCGTGTCTATCTCAGAACGCTGCTCATATTCTCCCCATTTTTCCTGCTCAATAACATTTCCATATGCTTTCTCAGAAACGACAATGCCCCTCATCGCTCAATGGCAGGAATGCTTGCAGGAAGCTTTTCAAACATCGTGCTGGATTACATCTTTATCTTTCCGTTTAAAATGGGAATGTTCGGCGCAGTCCTGGCAACCTGCTTTGCACCCCTTATCAGCCTTGGAGTAATGTCAGGCTTTTACCTAAAAAAGCGCAACACATTCCACCTTACAAAAACTGCCCCCGATATGAAGCTCATCTCCCGAATAGCCGCAACAGGCGTTCCCGCTCTTGTTACGGAGCTGTCCTCGGGCATAGTTATTATTGTGTTCAATATGATAATAATGTCGCTGGCTGGAAATGTGGGCGTGGCAGCCTATGGCATCGCAGCAAATATATTTATCGTGGTAGTGTCCATATACAACGGCATTGCTCAGGGAATGCAGCCGCTGGCTAGCAAATCATCGGGCGAGGGCGACAGCGCAGCTTCACACAGCTATCTCAGGCTGGCGCTTATCTCGGGCGCTGTGGTGTCGGTTATAGTATATATCTGCATTTTCTTTTTTGCTGACCCCATTGCAGGCATTTTCAACAGCGAAAAAGACCCCGCATTGCAGGAAATTGCAATACAGGGTCTGAGACTTTATTTTATCGGCTGCTTTTTTGCAGGCTTCAACGTTATAAAAGCAGCGTATCTTTCAGCTGTGGGAATATCCGCTCCCGCAAACCTTATATCCATATTGAGAGGCTTTGCGGTGATAATTCCCGCCGCTCTGGCAATGTCGGCACTGTGGGGAGTTGACGGACTGTGGCTCTCCTTTGCGGCAAGCGAGTTCATCGTCTCCATAGTGAGCCTTTGCATCAATCCAGACCGAACTCGGAAAGCACCTTCTGAACGTCCTTGAGAGCCTCACGCCGCTCCTTGTAGTCGGGAATGACCATTCTCACGTTCTCCCAGAACGCCTCGGAGTGGTTCATCTGACGGGTGTGGCAAAGCTCGTGAACTATAACATAATCTATAAGACTGATGTCGGCAGCTACCAGCTTCCATGAAAGGTTTATCACCTTCTGAGCTGAACAGCTGCCCCATCTTGTTTTAGCGGAATTTACCTTTACATCGGCTATCTCGATGCCCATTCGGTCGGCAGTGAGACGTGTGCGTGCAATAAGCGTGCCCTTGGCAATGGTGCTGTAGAGCCTGCGCAGATATGGCAGCAGCTCTTCAAGAGCCACACCCTCGGGAAGATGGAATTTTCCGCCTGTGTAGCCGTAGGGCTGTACATTATCCACAGGACACATACCGCCAAAAAGCGGCAGCTCCATGGGCGGCTTTGAGAGCCTTGCGCTGCGCTCCCCCACTCTTGCACGAGCTGTGCGGGAGTATTTTTCTATCCAGTCGGATTTTTCGCTTACAAACTTCTCTATCCTGTCATCAGGGAGACTAAGAGGGGCACGGACAATAACATTGCCCTCCCTGTCAACGGTTATTGAAAGGGTCTGCCGCTTGCTGCGGATAACTTTATAATCAGGCGTATTTCTCACTTCCTTGTATCGTTTTTGCCTGCAAGCTCATAGGGCGAGGGCATTACCGCTCCCACAGCAGCTTCAAGAAATCCGGCAGGATCCTTGGCATATAATTTCCACAGATCATCGCTCCAGCCTGCAAGCACTCTGGTGTCGTTATGGTGGACCTCATCAATGATAAGGATACCGCCCTCCTCGGAACAGCTGTATGTAAATATCCTGCCGCCCGATGTGCAGAAGTTTATGAAAAACTGCTTTGTTTTTCCCGTATATACCCCGTTGTAATAGTTGTACTGGAACTTCTGATTCATGAACATCCATACAACGCTGCTCATAGGAATGACTGTTGTTTTAAGTCCCATTCTGCCGAAAATATAGTTTCTGCCAACGCAGACCATATCGGTGCTTCTGAAAACAGCACCCTCGGCAAACTCCCTTTCGGCTTCCTCTTCCGAGCCTCCCACAGCTTTAAATGCGGCAAGCGCCCTTTTGTAGTCCTTGCCTGTAAGGGAGTATATGAAGAAAATCAATGCGCCTATGGCTGCCGCTGCCGTGAGAACAACATACATCAGCGTGCTTTCCATCAGCATCACAAACAGGAAAAACAGCGTCAGAACAAACACAAAAGCCGCTATCTTGACAGTCCGATAATACAGCTCACCCTTAAAGCCCTTGTGAGCATGAGCCTTTTGTGCCGCTCTCTGAATTTTCTTTTCAAGCCCCTTGCGGTATGATACGCTCTGAGGACTGTTTTCGTCTTTAAGTGCTTCCTCAAGGCGCTTTTCAGATCTTTTCCTTAGGATAAAGAACGCACCCAAACCTATAAGAAGCAGCGCTATTGCAAAGGACACCCATGTAATGTTTACAATCAGTATCCACAGCGCAATTATTATCATGATAACTCCTGCTATCACGCTTGATACCGCACTGTCCTTTTCATAATCCTCTGTTGTTTTCTCTCTGCGCTTTTTCATATTAACCCCTTGTAACTGATTATTTGTCAGTGTTTATGTATTCCTTGTAGCCGTTAAGATAGATCGCACCGGATATTACGGTGAGAATAGTGGATATCCAGATAAGCACCTGCTCGGTAATGTTTACCCATGCCGCATAGCCTGTGCTGTCCTTGCCGAAAAGCACTGCAAAGAACAGGATAATAACTATTGCTACCATTGTAAATGCTGTTTTGAGCTTGCCCCAGATACCTGCGGCAACAACAACGCCCTCGTTTGCGGTAACAAGCCTGAGACCCGATACCATAAACTCTCTTGCGATGATGATGATTACGGGAACCGCTCCCACAAGCCCCATCTGAATAAAGCATACAAGTGCGGATATGACCAGCACCTTGTCAGCCAGAGGGTCAAGGAACTTGCCGAAGTTGGTCACAAGATTTCTGCTGCGGGCAATATGTCCGTCCAGCGCATCGGTTACAGATGCGGCTATGAACACAACAAGCGCCAGTATGCTGCTTGCCTGACTGCCGAAAGGCACGTCGCAAAGCAGGAAGAAAATGAAAAAGGGAACGAGGATAACTCTCATTACCGTAAGCTTATTGGGCAGATTCATCAACAACATCTCCTATCAGGTCGTAGTCCATAACTTCATTGATATGTACGTGAACGAACATTCCGGGAACAAGCTTTCTCTTCTTGGAGTTGAAGAATATCTTGCCATCGATCTCGGGAGCATCGGCAGCGCTTCTGCCGAAATAGCACTCGCCGTAACGGTCATAGCCCTCAACCAGCGTTTCGATAACAGTGTCACGGAGAAGCTGATTTTTCGCACCCATTATCATCATTTGCTGCTCCATGATAATATCCGCACGGTGCTGCTTGGTCTCTTCATCAAGCTGACCGTCCATCTTGGCAGCCTTAGTACCCTCCTCAGCGGAGTATGGGAAGCAGCCCAGGCGGTCAAATTCCATGTCTCGGACAAAATCAGCCAGGCGGTCAAACTGCTCGACTGTCTCTGTGGGGAAGCCTGTGATAAGGGTAGTTCTCAGGATAATTCCGGGAACCTTTTCACGTATCTTCTTAATAAGCGCCCTGAGAGTCTCCTCATCGCCGGGACGGTTCATCTTTTTCAGTATATCTGCATCGCAGTGCTGAATGGGCATATCTATGTACTTTACGATCTTGTCCTCTCGTGCCATAACGTCCAGCAGCTCGTCGGAAATGCGCTCGGGATAGCAGTACAGCACTCTTATCCACTTGAGCTGAGGAATGGTGCAGAGCTTTTCAAGCAGCTCGGGAAGTGAGGGCTTGCCGTAAATATCCTCGCCGTAGCGTGTGGAGTCCTGAGCAATGAGAATAAGCTCTCTTACGCCGTTGACAGCAAGCTCGGTAGCCTCCGCAAAAAGCTGCTCCATGGGAACGCTGCGGTTTCTGCCTCTGATAGAGGGAATAGCGCAGAAAGAACAGCAGTTGCTGCAGCCGTCGGCAATTTTAAGATACGAGTAGAAAGACAATGTTGTCTGGATACGTCCGCCTGTAAGGCCCAGATTAAGCTTGCTGTCAAAGGCAGTGAAATGGTCGCCCTCCAGTACTTTTTCGATAACGTCGCATATCTTGTCATTGCAGCCGATACCAACAACAGCGTCAGCCTCGGGTATCTCGGAAGCAACTTCGTCCTTGTAGCGCTCTGCAAGACACCCTGTAATGATTATCTTCTTGATGCGTCCCTCTTTTTTAAGCTCTGCAAATTCAAGTATAGTCTCAATAGCTTCCTGCTTTGCAGACTCTATAAATCCGCAGGTATTTATGATAGCCACATCAGCCAGAGCAGCGTCGCCAACCAGCTCATAGCCCTTTTCATTTATCTTGTATAACATTCTTTCGGCGTCAACCTGATTTTTTGAACATCCGAGAGAAACCATTCCAACTCTTATGGGCATTTATAACTCATCCTTTTAATTTTATTATATATCTGTATGCGCACATATACATTTTAAATTATACTACATCAAGGGCTTATTTTCAAGGGGATTTTTATGAATTGTAAAAATTATTTTTCAACTAAAATCAAAGGTGTAAACCAATCCTGATTACTGATATAATATGTTGACAAATTTATTTTTTTGATGTATAATATTAAAAAAATTACTGTTCGTACACTGAATTAAAGAAAGGATCTGATTATTTTGAAAAACAGAAGTATCAAAAAAATTACAGCGTTTTGTGCAGCAACTGTAATCACATTCTCTATGGCAAGTACCTGCTTTGCGGGTGAATGGAAAGATACAAAAGGCGGAAAAATGTTCATAGATAACGGACAGGCTGTCACAGGCATGGCAGAAATAGACGGAGATACATACTATTTCAATAGCAAAGGGATCATGAAAACAGGCTGGCTGAAAACAAAATCAGGCTCCAAATACTATTTTGGAAGCGATGGCATTATGAAAACTGGCTGGCTGAAAGTAAAATCAAATAAGTATTATTTAAAAAAGGATGGCACTGCTGTCACCGGTGTGAAAAAGATAAACGGCAGTTATTACTGCTTTGACAAGGACGGCGTAATGCTTTCAGGCTGGCAGAAAGACAAAAGCGGACACTCATATTATTACTGTACCAACGGCAAGCGAGCTGTCAGTCAAACAATCACTATTAACGGAAAACGTGTAAAATTTGACAGCAAAGGCAATGGCAAGGTAATAAAAAAGCCTGATAAAACAAATACAGAAACCAACTCAGCTAAAAAAGAAGTATATCCTACTAAGATAACTGTAATTGAAGATGAAATACCAATGAACCTGAATACAACCGCTTATGTAGTATTCAGCTTCAAACCCATCAACACTACTTATAAAGATGTCAAATATAGTTCCTCCAATACAAGTATTGTTTCCATAGATAAAAACGGAAAAATGACCGCCCACAAAGCAGGAACCTGCTATATAACCATAACCTCAACATATAATGACAGTATTTCAGTTCAAGTCAAAGTAACAGTTTCATAAGCTTCAGCTCTTTTTCAAAGCACAACTTTATACTAATAAAAAATGCGTTTCAAATTTCTGAGTTGAAACGCATTTTATTTTTATCTATCAATCATAAATATAAAGCCGCCCTGTCAGAGCGGCATAAGATATTCAGATTCTGTGCAGACTTTTCAGCTCGTCCAGCACCTCATTGATTTCCAGACTGTCGCTGATATTTCTTACCTTGTCGTCCAATTTTATAAACCGCTTTGAGTGGTCGAGGAGCATTTCAAGAGCCACCTTGTTAGAGGGAACAAGGTCATTTTCGATATCAAGCTTTATACCCCTGACATCGCCTTTCAGGTCGGAGACATCATTTTTAAGCCCCGCAATATCACCCTTCATTACAGTTATCTCGCTCTTTATGCCTGACATCTCAGTTTTCATAGCAGCCATGTCATTTTTCAAGCCCGATACTTCCTGCTTCATGACTGCCATATCGCTTTTCAAGCCAGATACATCGTCTTTCATAACTGCCATGTCACTTTTAAGTCCTGCAACATCAGTCTGAACCTCGTTTAGCTTGCCTAATATCTGCATAAGCATTTCATCTGTTGTCATTCCGATCACCTCTTTTATAATGATTATACCCTACTCAAATACGCTTGTCAAGGGGATTTTTCTGATGACATCTCCCTCTCAATCCACCTCATCAGGAGATTCACAATCCTGCGCTGTTCATCGGCAGAAAGCTCACGTCCCTTGGGAACACGGTACCATTTTTCAAGGCAGCCCCTACAGCAGCAGGCACAGGCGTGCTGGGCGATGAATATGGGGTGCCCACGCATGGGAGTCTGCTTGCCGTCATTGGGTATCGCAGCAGGAGCAAGGCGCTTGGCGATAAAATCTTCTCCATGGCTGTGGATAACGTCCATGCCCTTTTCCCGCACATATTCCCTGTCCTTTTGGGACAGATGAAATTTTCGCCTGAAAGCCGACTTTTGCAGCTTGTCAAGAGCTTCATCTACAGTCTGCATTTATTTATATGACCTCTTATGAAAAAGCCCGCAGTAACCGCAATACAGCGGAAAATGCGGGCTTTATTGTTTTAACGTATGTTATGCGCTATTATTCAACAACGGGAACAGTCCAGCCGAAGGTGTCTTCGGTCTTGCCCCACTGAATGCCTGTAAGGGTCTCGTAAAGCATATGAGAAACAGGACCGATCTCGCCGTTGTTAAGGGTCATGATCTTGTCGCCGTACTTCAGCTCGCCGATGGGAGAGATAACTGCGGCTGTACCTGTACCGAATGCCTCGTCGAACTTGCCCTCGTCATAAGCCTTGGTAAGCTCGTCGATCTCAATGTTTCTCTCGGAAACTCTGTAGCCCTTGCTTCTGAGTATTTCCAGGCAGGACTTTCTTGTGATACCGCCGAGGATAGACTTTCTTTCAAGGCTGGGAGTAAGAACTTCGCCGTCAATTACGAAGAATACGTTCATAGCGCCTACTTCCTCTATGTACTTGCGGTGAACGCCGTCAAGCCAGAGAACCTGCTCGTAGCCTACCTTGTCAGCCTCTTCCTGAGCCTTCAGGGAGATAGCGTAGTTAGCAGCAGCCTTTGTGAAGCCTGTACCGCCTGTTACTGCACGTACATAGTTCTGCTCAACGTAGATCTTTACGGGAGCAAGGCCTGCCTCGTAGTATGCGCCTACAGGAGAGCAGATGATGCAGAAAAGCAGATGCTTTGCAGGGTGAACGCCAAGCATGGGGTCAACTGCGAAAATAAAAGGACGAATGTAAAGAGAAGTGCCGTAATTATGGGGAACCCAGTCCTGGTCGATCTCCACGAGCTTCTTGATAGCTTCAACGCCGAATGCCTCATCGATCTGAGGAATGCAGAGACGGTCGTTGGAAACGTTCATTCTTGCCATGTTCTGCTCGGGACGGAACAGCTGTATCCTGCCGCTTTCGGTTCTGTAAGCCTTCATACCCTCAAAATCAGCCTGACCGTAGTGGAGGCACATTGCGGAAGGCTCAAGAGGAATAGGGCCGTAAGGAACTATTCTTGCATCATGCCAGCCCTGACCCTCATCATAGTTCATAAGGAACATATGGTCGGTGAAAATTTTACCGAATCCCAGCTTGGATTCATCAGCAGGCTTTGCCTTAGGCGATGTTGTTTTTGTGATTTTGATCTCCATAATTAAAATCTCCTTTTTACTAATCTTCAAGAAGCAGCCCTAAAGCCGCCAGATGTTATCAGTATTTATGTACGGAAGAAGAAACTTCCGCGTAATTTATATAATTATACCATACACAATTATATTTTTCAAGTCAAAGTTATATAAATTCCTCTTGATTTTTTTTATTTTATATGATATAATGGACAAGTCACCTGATATAAGGTGAATTTGTCTCCGTAGCTCAGCAGGATAGAGCGTTCGCCTCCTAAGCGGCAGATGGTTCGATTCCTTTGAGCCTTGAAAATTGCATAAAACTTATAAATGTCTCAGTAGCTCAGCTGGATAGAGCACACGCCTCCTAAGCGTGGGGTCGGAGGTTCAAATCCTCTCTGGGACGCCAGAAAGCACCGCTGCAAGCCTTTTTTCGGGGTTTGCAGCGTTTTTTTGTTCCTCCTTCTCCCGGTAATTTCACTTCCGTTACCGGGAGATTTTTATGCGCCGCATGATGTATATTTGCTAATTGGACTCGAACGCTTTTCAGAAATTTGCTAAGAAAATTCTGCGTTTTGCTAATTCGATTTTTCGGATCACTTTGCCGGGGCTTGCGCCGCTATCAGGGCTGCGAGCGCACTTGCAAGCTCCGGCGACTTCTGAAGCTGCTCCACAAGACTTTCAAGGTTCAGGGTCGCAGGTTCCGATTTTGCCGGTTCCTCCGGCGGACGGACATTGCGAAGATCAGGCTTGGCATAGAAGGCTGTCTCAAATTTCTGAGCATTGACCTTTCTATCCTCGTCCAGAATGTGAGCATAGATACTGGTTATCATGTCGATCTCGGCATGACCCGTATCGCCCTGAGTGGCTTTCAGATCGCCGTGGTTCAGTTTCAGTTTGTAGGTGGTACTGGAATGACGGAGAGAATGAAAGACCACCTTCGGCAGCCCTGCGTCCTCACGGAGCTTTGCAAACTCTTTGAGGATGATTCGATCCTCGCAGGGCCGTCCATTGGGAAGTGCCACCACCAGATCGAAGTCCTGATACTCGTCGCCCAGGAAACCTTTCAGCTCGTCCTGGGATTTCTTCCACTCCCGCAGAATGTAGGCCAGCGTTTTCGGCAGCCACACCTTACGGATGCTGGAATCGGTTTTCGGCTTTTTCAGAATAATTCTTGTGCTGGTGTTCGGCATAAGCGGAGTGAAGATGTAATAGATATCCTTCTCACCCAGCGTTTCAATCGCCCGTTTGGAAGCCCTCGTCACCTCCTTGTCGATGTAGACATAGGCATTATCCGCCGCAATATCTTCATCGGAAATATGGACGTTCTCCCAGGTCAGCCCCAGGATTTCACCCATGCGCAGAGAGCAGGCAAAGGAAAGGTTCATTGCTACATAGAGCTTGCTGTCCGTGCATTTGTCCAGGGCAAGACGGATCATATCCGCTGTCCAGATATCCCGTTTCGCATACTCCGTTTTCGGGAGGATCACATTGTCAAAGGGATTTCTTGCAATGATTTCCCATCGTACCGCCTGCTTAAACGCACACCGCAGGAGCTTGATGATCTTTTCAATGGTCTTGTCGCTGACATAGGTGGTAACAGCCTTTCGGGTCTTGGTAGACACCGACTTGGTTTTCTGCAAGGTCTGGATATAACCGTCAACCGCACGGGGAGTAACCGCCTGTACCTCCATATCACCGATGATCGGATTGATATAGTTGGCAATCAGCGCCGTTTGGCTGTCATACATAGACACGCCCCATTTCTTTTCTCCGTAAAGAGATACGAAGTCATAAAGGAACTCGGTGATCGTCTGATTGCTTGGCGGGAGAAAAGTTCCCGTGTGCTGCTGATTTTCGATTTCCGCCTTGCGCTTTAAGGCCTCTTTGTGGGTATGCCAGGTTTCCCACTTCTGTTTGGTTTCTCCGTTTTCGTCCACATAGTTGTAAACAACGGAATAGTTTTTCTTTCGCTTGATTATAGATGCCATATCGTTCTTCCTTTCTTGGATCACAGGTCGAGGGAGTCAAGCCACTCGTCAAATGACCGCTTGGAAATGCGTATGGCGTTACCAATTCGCACGATTTTGAAGTGCCCTTCTTTTACAAGGATATATGCGGAAGTTCTTCCGATGCCCAGAATTTGAGCAATATCGTCAACCGTATATGTCCTTCTTTCAGGGGTTTCTTTCTTCGTGCCGTTCCATGTTTGAGACATGAGACCCTCCTTTCAGTTATGAAAAGGAACAGCACGAATATGTGTGGATAATATAACTTCCACCATCATTTTACCGTGCTGCTCCGTGTTTGTCTGCTGCTAATTGAAAAGTTTACGATCTATCCATAAACTTTCAAAAAAGAAAAGTAGGCTTACGGACGGCTGCTGGCACAGCTCCACGGGAGTCTAACCCCGGCCCATGCTGATGGGTGCGGCGCACAATGCTTTGTGGGCGTTCAATGCGCGAGTATCTTTGACCCTGCCCGTGTGTCATCGCCCGCAAGCAGCCACGCTTACTTTGCGGTCTGGTGCTGTTCGCTCGCCCGTTACAGTGGTCCCGTCCTGCGGACTTGAAACGAGGTCATGGCGCACCGGCCGTATGGCTCGGCACAAACAGGAATGTATCCGTTTGCCTTATACTGCGGCGTTGGCCTCCCAACGGGCTTTCTTTGTCAAGGTGCTGCCTTCGGCCACGAAAGAGAGAAACAGGGAAAGGGTAAGCTGTTTTCGCTTTCAGACCGGGCTTGTCAGCTCATGCTGACAATGGAATGAATGAGCTTGATCTCCAATCGGCGCTTCATGTACTCGTCCACCCGAACATGGGGCTGACCGTCAGGATCGTAAAGCGTCCGGGTGCAGAGCTTATTGATATAGCCCTCATAATACCGGAGTACCTGATCCACAGCCTGAGCGTCCCCGTCACGGGCGGCGTCAATCACCGAAAGAGGAAGAAGCTCCTTGCCCTTGTAAGTGGGTTTCTTCATACCTTCAACCTCCCTTCGGCATGAGTGCGGCCAACTTGATCCGCAGCTCGGTCAATGATTTTGCCCTTCGCCGCTGCACGGCGCTGCGGGACATTCCCACAAGGCGGCCGACCTCCTGATCTGGCAGGTCCAGAACAAAATGCAGGATCAAAATACTCTGCTCCTGAACGGACAAACCGGCGAAGGCATCAGCCACAAGCTCATTTTCAATATGTAGGTCATACCCGTGGGACGAGAATGTAAATCTGTCACTGGGGTAATGATCTACAACGCAGAGCTTGTCCATCTCCATTTGCGGAAGGTCGCTGAATGACAGTTCCCTGTCACGGCGCCTTTGCATTTCCCGGAGGTAGTCGATTGCCTCATGGTAGAGTACCAGCTTGCAGTAAGCATCGAACTGGCACCGCTCGCCATAGTCATTGCGGGGGATCATATCCATCTTTTCACCCCCTTTCCTGGGGGAATGAGGTGGGTTTCTCCCTTTCCGCTAACAAGGCGAACGCAAAGCCGCTCGCTACCCGCTAAAAGCCTCCTTTTTGAAAATTTCTTAAAAAATTTTTTCGAGGCGGGCTTGTCATCGGAAAACAGCAAAAAGCGCCCAGCAAGTCGCAACGGACCTGCAGGGCGCAGAAATGTTTTATGAAGAAGATTGCTTACATGGTATAGTTCATATCCAAAGCCGGACTGCTCCGATGGAGGGGCTATGCTTTTTTTAGCTGGTGCAGATCATGGATACTGCGAAAAAGAGAAAAGGACACGGCAAAATAACCTCCAATCGGCTACCGCGTCCCTGCAAGTCGTTATAGGTTTGTGTAAACGCAAAGAAACGGCGGCTCTGATTTCTCAAAGCCACCGTTACAAAGTGCATAACAATATAGTCGCTGTACGATGGCTTTTTTTCTTTTGCTATCGTGCGGCAACTTTTTCACTTTTCTTTTATCTTAACAGGCAATCCTCACAGAAATGTCACGGACATACGCCATTTCGACAAAATAACAAGCTGAAATCTCACCAATCTGTGAGATTTCAAATTTTTTGAGGAAAGCCGAGAGGAAATGCCTCCTCCCGGCTTTCAATAGGTTTATGATTATTTATTGTAGCAATCTCTGCCGTTACTCCGAAGTCCTCAGCCGTTCCACCACAGTTCCCTTGTTAAAGAAGTGGAGAACAATCAGCGGAATGACCGCAGCCAGCAGCAGATAAAGCACACCAATGACCAGAACAGGAACCAATGTAATGTTCAGGGTAAAGAACCACATGGAGGGGCCATTTAATGCGCTCTTTAGCACCGTGACTGCCAGGATCGCTGCGGCTGCTCCGCCAATAATGTCTGCGCCGGCGGCATAATAGATGCCCTCATAGACCATCAGGCGGCGAAGCTGCTTGCCGGTCATACCGATGCTTTGCATGGTAGCGAACTCATGGCGGCGGGTGATGATGTTGGTAATAATCATGTTGGTAAAGTTGATCAGTCCCGCAAAGGCCATGATGCAGCCAATCAAACCGCCGATAACCAGAATCATGCTGCGGACCGAATCAAGTTGCTCTTTCAACAGCTTGGTGGAAGTATAGGCAACCGAAGTATTTTCGCTCACATAGCTGCTCAGGAATTCTTCCATCTGCGGCTGCAAGGCTTCCTCCACATTGAATCCATAAGTCAGAAGCGTGGGAGCGTCATAGATTTCCTTGAATACAGTGTCCGGCAGATATACAAAAGGAGCATCACCGGCGATGTGTGCCTGAGCGGTAGTGCCTGTGGGCGTTTCTGTTTCTGTTCCCACGAGAATCGCTTTTGCAAGGATGGTGCTGGTTTTGACCAGTTCCCCATCCTTGTAGAAGGAAATGCTCTCCCCGACCTGTAACTGATCGGTCAGCGGAGTGTTATTTGGTTCCTCTGTCAATTTGTCGATGGGGCAACCAATAATGACATATTCTCCGGTAGCCATTTTCTGCGTTAAGGTTTCGGCATCTTTTTCGCCTTCAAAAATACGCATATCCGCCCAGAAATTCTCGGAGGCTCCCATCACATTACCAAAATAGCGCCTTTCGGTATCAGAACTTGTGTACAGGCTATATCCCTGATAGCTTTGATTTACGACGCCTTCTTCCTCATGGAATAGCTCTATGCCGCTTAAATCTTCAAACCCATAGTCAACCAACACATTTCTATCGTCTTTTGTATTTCGGTAAAGATAGCGTTCATCCTCAACTCCGGGCTGTCCGGCAATCAGATCCACCGCCTGCTGTGAGAGCGTATCTTCATGGTGCTGAACGCTTTCCATTACATTAAATGCGGCGGAGTTATAGACATTAAAATCTGTTCTGGTAACACGGTTTACCCACTTTTCTTCATCAAGACTTTGCGTCACAATGATGATAGAATTAAACAGGACGATGCACAGAAGCAGGGAAATAATGATAAACGCTGAACGCCTGCGGTTGCGCCCTAAGTTGGAAAAGGCCATACGGGACAGCTTTACCCCATTGGTTTGTTTGGCACTTCTCTTTTTATAGGCGTTCTGCTCGGTGTAGCGGATCGCCTCCAGAGGAGAAATCTTTGCCGCTTTTTTTGCAGGCTTCCGGGTGCTGATAAACACGGTCAGGATTGTAAAGAGGGCAGCGATAACAAAGATCAGAGGCGAAGTAGATACGGATGTACCCACCATAGAGTATTCAAGGTTAATGATCTCTGTCACGATAGGAAGCAGCACCCAACCGGCAAAGAAACCGGCAATCAGACCAATAGGCAGTCCGATCAGCGTGAGCCAGACCGCCTGACGGTTCACAATGCTCTTGATCTGCCGTGTGGAAGTTCCAATCGTCCGCAGCAGACCGTATTGACGAACATCCTGCATCACGGAAATATCAAAGATATTGTAGATCAGCAGGTATCCGCACACGACAAACATCAGGATAAATACAACAGCAGGCACGATGGACTCTGATGAAGTCAATCCCTGGGACATTTGATTTTCGGAGGCGAGAATGAAATTGTCTGCGCCCATATCCTCTGGATTGCCGCCAATGGAGTAAACGAACTCATTCAACTGCTGCTGAACATTTGCTTTATTCTTCAGCACGACATCGGAAAAAGTAACGCCGGACATTACATGGTCTACCGCATAAGTGTTCTGAACCACATCGGGATTTTCTTTTATAAACTGCTCTGAAACAGTCGCAACGCTCACAGAGTCATTGCTTGCTTCCCACCAGCCGGAAAGCACCATATCGTAATGATAAGTTTTCCCCCGCAGTTCAAATTCTAACGGAACCTCTGCGCCGATCTCAGGTTCTACACCCAGCGCCTTCAGCGCCAAATCCGTAGTAGCGATCTCATTCGCTTTCTCCGGTGCAGCTCCGTGGGTAGGCACACAGAAGGTCAGTTCCTGCTGCACACTATCTTCATAATTGATTTCAATGGAATGGCTGGAAGTGTTGCTTGCATAGCCAATGATACGCCGGTGTCCTGCCTGGTCCACAAAATCGCTGTTTACAAGCTGCTCGTACTGTTTCTCCGTCATATACCCCAAAGTGCCATCCGCCTTGCTGCCTTTCTGCATTTGCAGAGAGAGTTGGATGGAGGACGCCATATTGAACGCCAGGGAAGTGATAGAGGTAAACAGGAAAGCAGTCAGGATAATTGCCAGCAGTGCAGCCAGATTGCGTACCTTATTCTTCTTGAAATAGCGTTTGGATAGCTTGGTAATTACTTTGGAATTATTGTTGCCAAATAGAATGTCATTCATAGTCCCGCCCCCCTTTACTGCACGATCTTACCATCCTCGATCCGAATAATGCGGTCGGCAAGCTGGGCGATCTCACTGTTATGGGTAATCATTACGAGGGTCTGGTGGAATTTCTGGCTGGTAGTTTTCAGAAGCCCCAGCACATCGGCGCTGGTCTTGCTGTCCAGGTTGCCGGTGGGTTCATCAGCCAAGACAATAGCGGGCTTTGACACCAAGGCGCGGGCAATGGCTACGCGCTGCTGCTGGCCGCCGGAGAGGTTATTGGGCATATTGTTCAGCTTATCCTCAAGCCCCAGCATCTGCACTACTTCGTTCATAAACTTCTTGTCTACCTTGTTTCCGTCCAGCTCCACAGGCAACACAATATTTTCAAAGACATTCAGCACCGGTACCAGATTGTAGTTCTGGAAGATAAAGCCGATCTTTCTTCTGCGGAAAACGGTCAGTTCCTCGTCTTTGAGTTTGGACAGCTCCTTGCCATCCACGACCACCTGGCCGGAGGTGGGCACATCCAATCCGCCGATCATGTTCAGCAGCGTGGATTTACCACTGCCGGAGGTTCCTACGATAGCTACAAATTCTCCTTTTTCAATAGAGAGGGTCACACCATCCAAGGCTCTGGTAATGTTCGGCTCTGCGCCATAATATTTTTTCAGTTCAGTCGTTTGCAAAATGCTCATAGAGAACACCATCCTTTCTTTTTGATAAACCCATTGTAACGACCAAACCTCACAGAAATGTCACGAGCCACAAAAAATTTCCGCTAAATTCAGCCCCAAATGTCACGAATCTGTGACATTTCAATTTTCGGGGTGTGCTTACTCTACTTTCGGAGCAGGAAAACAGAAAAGGTTGAGCCTTTCCCAACCTCAGACGCTACCCGGATATAACCGCCCTGCAAGGTCACAATCTCACGGGCCAGATACAGACCGATTCCAATACCGTCCACATCATGCACCACATCTTCCCGATAAAACCGCTTGAAAATCGTCCCCTGGTGCTGCTCTGAAATGCCGATGCCGGTATCGGCAATGTCGATCTTCACATACATTTCCCAGCCTTCCACCGACACACGGATCTGCCCGCCTGCCGGGGTGTATTTCACAGCATTATCCAGAATGTTGAACAGGGCTTCGCTTGTCCATTTTCTATCATGGCGTGCATCCAAATGCTCCGGGCATTCCACCTGCACATCTATCTTTTTCTTTTCGGCATTGAGCAAAATCCCGCCTAGGGCAGCGGCAAGGGTATCGTAAATCGGCTGCTGTCTCTGCTCCAGCGAAATGACTCCCGTTTCCAGTCGGGAGGTTTTAATCATGGCTTGCATGAGGAAGTCCAGCTTATCAAGCTGGCTGGCCTGGGCTGTCAGAAATTCCTTTTGCTTCTGCGGAGGAACCTCATTTTCAAGCAGCGTGTTGTTGATCATTTTCAAGTTGGCAATCGGGGTCTTGACCTGATGAGAGATGTCAGAGATCAGCTCTTGCAGGTCAGTCCGTTCCTTTGCGATGCTGTTTTTATTTTCCTGCATGACTTCATATAGCCGCCCCAGCCGATAGTTGATTTTGTAGAACAGGCTTTCTTCGCAGGTCGTCTGCTTCGGCTGCATATTTTCGGAGAGCATATCATCCATCTGACCACAAAAGGCATCGGAGAACTGAACCAGCTTCCAGCGGATCAGCGCCACAAAGAAGATGACGCAGAGCAGCACAAAGAGGCTGAACAGGAACACACACCGGACAGCGATTATATTCCGGGTCAGTAGATAAACAGTGGTGCAGACTGCGCCCACTGCCAGCAGCAAAAGCGTTCCCAAAAGAACGCAGGCTTTATTGATGGAGAGTTTTCGCATATTCATTTGAGCGCCCCTCCGATCCACATATAGCCCATGCCGTACACCGTCTTGATGTACTGGCGTCCATCCGTTTCAATTTTATTCCGCACCCGGCTGATAGCCGCGGTCAGGGCGTGTTCATCCACAAAGTTCCCATCGGCATCCCACAGCTTTTCAAGCAGCACCTGCCTTGTCAAAACATTCTGCGGATTTTTGGTCAGGATTTTCAACAGCCGGTATTCCAGCGGAGTGAACACCAGCGCCTTACCGGACAGGGAAGCCGTCATCTCCGAGAAATTGATGGACAGCGCACCGTCCTCATAGCTATCACCGCCGCCAGACTGTTTCGCCAGCCGCCCCAGCACTACGGACAGCTTTTTTTGAAAGACGCTCATAGGAAATGGCTTGGTCACATAGTCCTCTGCGCCCAGCTCATAGCCTTTGAGCATATCGCTCTCCATATCATTTGCGGTCAGGAAGATTACCGCCGTATCCGGCCGGCGTTCTTTTACCTCACGGCAGAAATCAAAGCCGTTCCCATCCGGCAGGTTTACATCCAGCACGATCAGATCATAGTCCTGCTTGGTCAGAAAATCACTGGCTGCTGATTTTGTCAGGGCAGAGTCCACAACATAGCCCGCAGTATTCAAGTTATAGCATAAAGTATTATTCAAAAGCCGATCATCCTCGACTACTAAAATTCGCATGGTATCACACTCCTTCAATTTCAGTGTAGCACCCAAATGTCACAGAAACCTCACTGAGATTTGTTTTCTTTTCTCCGCCTGTCTACTGGCTTCTCTGCATTTTTAGGAATAAGCCAAATCGTCGCCATTTTTACAGCACCGGGGATGCGCCCAGATGTACACAAATAATTTATCTGGCGCGGCGTAACATTCCATTTTTGGCTTGCCTCTTTTAATGTTATATAGTCCATTTTGCACCTCCTAAAATATTATATTTCGTCTGCTCGAAGAATACAAGGTTAAAGATATGAATTATAAAATGTAGTCAGAATGGATATCACATCATTCCACGCGCAAACTATGAAATATAGAATGTATGTGGGTGATGTTGAATGGCAAAAGTGAAAGACTGCCCTGGCTTTGAAACCTTCGGTGCAGATGTAAAAGAAGCACGGAAGGCGAAGAACCTTGCACGAAAAGATTTAGCCGAAAAGGTGAATATTGATACCAGGTATCTTGCCAACATTGAAAACGAGGGCACGATCCCCAGCCTGCCGGTCATCATACAGCTTGTAAAAATCTGCGGCCTGCCGATGGAGAGATATTTCAATCCAGAGGTCATGCGAGAGGAAAGCGAGCTGCGCCAGCGGGTCGGACAGAAGTTAAAGCTCTGCCCGGAACAGTATTTGCCTATCGTGGAGGGTGCCATTGACGGGGCCTTAAAAATTGAAAAGCCGAATGAAGAAACGGAGGGTGTCTGAACATCCTCTGTTTTTCTTATTTTGCGGGCATTTTGAGGTTTCCGAAACGCTTTATAAGTAGGGATAAGATACGGTAGCAAGCACAGCAAGCGAGTACCCGCTTGCGAATTTTGAGATTTTCAGGTCCCTTACCCGGAAATTCAAAATTGCTTGTTGGGATAGTCCCAAACCCTTATGAAGAACGGAGGCGGCGAATGGCAAACCGAAAGCGGAATATTCAAATGAAATTCTATGTCACGGAGGATGAAAAACGGCTCATAGACGAAAAAATGAGCCAGTTACCGACACGCAGATATGGCGCCTACCTCCGAAAGATGGCGATTGACGGGTATATCATCTACACCGACACCACGGAGATCAAAGCGTTTACCTCGGAACTGTCCGCCATCGGCAGGAACATCAACCAGATAGCCAAGCGGATCAACGCCGGAGGTCCTGCGTATCAGGCCGATATGGACGAGATACGGGAAAGGCTGGACGAGATATGGCAGTTACAAAGACACATCCTATCAAATCAACGCTGAAAGCAGCCATTGACTATATCTGCAACCCGGAAAAGACGGACGGAAAGCTGCTTGTTTCTTCCTATGGCTGTGCCGCCGAAACTGCGGATATCGAATTTTCCTGGACCCGCTGCCATGCCATCGACAAGGGAACGAACCTGGGCCGTCACCTGATCCAAGCCTTTCAGCCTGGGGAGGTTACGCCGGAACAAGCCCATGAGATCGGCATGGAGCTTGCAAAAGAAATCCTGGGCGGCAAGTATGAATTTGTACTTACCACCCATATAGACAAAGATCATGTTCATAACCACCTGATTTTCAATGCGGTCAGCTTTGCGGATCATAAACACTATCATTCCAACAAGCGAAGCTATCACGATATCCGCCGCACCTCCGACCGGCTTTGCAAGGAACATGGTCTGTCTGTCATTATTCCTGGACAGGACAAGGGCAAGAGCTATATTGAACATCAGGCTACGCAGAACGGCACCAGCTATAAGGCAAAGCTGAAAGCGGCCATCGACCGGCTCCTGCCAGCCTGTTCCAACCTGGAAGAACTGCTTCGCCGCCTGCAGAGAGAAGGTTATGAGATCAAGCGCGGCAAGTATATCTCTGCCAGAGCACCGGATCAGGAACGGTTCACCCGTCTGAAAACGCTGGGGGTTGACTACACCGAAGAAGCCCTTGCCGCCCGAATCGCCGGACGATCCAGACCTTCCCACCAGCCAAAACAGCGGAACGGAAAGATCAGTCTACTCATTGATATCCAGAACAACATCAAGGCACAGCAGAGTGCAGGCTTCACCCATTGGGCGAAGCTGAACAATCTGAAACAGGCCGCCAAGACCATGAATTTCCTGACGGAACACGGGATAAGCAGTTATGGAGAACTGGAAAGCAAATTGAACGCAGTATCCGCACGCAGGGATACCGCTCATGCAGAAATCAAGCGGATAGAAAGTAGAAGTGCCGAACTTGCCCTTGTGATGAAGCACGCTGAAACTTACCGTCAGCTAAAGCCGCTTTATGACCGATACCGTAAATCGAATGATAAAGAAAAGCTCCTGCGGGGGCATGAGAGCGAGATCATCCTTTTTGAAGCGGCCGCCAGAGAATTGAAACGGCTGGGGGCTGTACCGCTGCCGACAACAGAAAGCATGAAAACGGAGCTTGCCACTCTCAGCGCAGAAAAGGAACGCCTTCTTGCGGAGTACAAAACCGCAAGAACCGAAGCCCAGGAATACGATACTGTTAAACAGAATGTAGATGCACTACTGACCGTTCCAAAGGAACAGGAACAACAGCGGCGACATGAACTTGAATAATTTTCTCTGAAAGACGCTGGGCGCAGCTCCCGGCATCCTGTATAATGGAGCTGCGAAAGAAGGTTTTACCGATGACAAGAAGCGAAGCAATCAAAGCATTTTTCTTCAAAAGCGTATTGCCCGTGACCGTGGCACTGATCCTGTATTGTATCTTCAAATCTGCCTGCGTGAAGAACGGAGAGGTTGACTATGTATGGCTCTGGATACTCTGCGGGCTGCCGTTTGGCCTCCATCGGATGTGCCTCTGGATCGTGCCGGGCGGCGGCTCCCTGGGTGGAGGGATCGCCTTGTTTGCATTGAACTTTATTATCGGCGGTGTAATCGGCGGTTTCGTTCTGGCCTGGCGGCTTATTGTGGCGGTGTGGTATGTGCCGCTGACGGTGTACCGGCTGATCGTTGGATGATTTTCTTGCGTCATGGAAATATGGAAAACTGCCGCTCGTGCCGATGGAAAAGCCATTCACAACCTGATGGAAAAAGACAAGCCTTTTCCCACAAGTCTGCAAACAGCTTTCCCACAGCCTCACAATTCTGGCAGTTTACACACATTCCCACAACGCCTACTGCGGCGGCTATCCATCCTTTCCTATCCAATCCTAATGAGAAAATACTATGGAAATTCCTTTTCAACGGAGGTACAATTTGTACCCCTGTTCAAACAACAGAACCGTGTTAAAGTAATTTGATGATAGCAAAAAGAAAAAGCGGGAGTACAGCCAATCGGATGAACCGAAAAGCTGTACTCCCGTTTTGCGTGACAGAAAGTGTCTGAAATCAAGCCTTTTTCTTCATGTGCCAGCAAGCAGACCGACACATGAAAAATCATAAAGGCTCCCTTTGAAAATACGGATACAGGGAATTATTCTGTGTTTTTTCCACCCATATCCTCACAGATTTTAGACCGTTTGGAACTGTAATGCGGACAAGCGACCAGACACGCCCGGAAACTCTGCTTGCAGCCGTGAACACATTTTTTACAGATATGGTTATACTGCCGCCTGCCGTTGTCACCCAGGAAGAACGCCCATTCCAGCCGCCATTTCTTGCTTCGGCTCATAGGCAGTCATGCTCCGGCACATCACGGCCGGGCTTCTTGCCCTCCGGTGGCTTATGCTCGGCACACTCCCGTTTGGCGTCCTCTAACCGCTCACGGATGGAAGGCTTCTCCGGCTTCGTCTGCTCCGCGTGTTCCTGCGCCTTCTCCAGTTCCTCGCCGCGTCTGCCGTTGTTGATAACGCCGTCGATCATGCCGTAGTCATCCTCCAGCGTCATTTCTGCCGTGCGGAGAGGATTGTCCTTTTCCGGCTGCTCCGCTGCCACGGCAAAGGCCCGTGTGCCGTTTCCCATGATAAGGTACTTTCTATCATCGGAAATATGGTGGACACCGTAACCGGCTGCCTCCATCTGCTCCCGGCTCATAGCCGTCACCTGAAAGCTGCCCCTCGGTGTCTGCACACGTTCGCCAGTTTCAAAACGGTCTGGAAGAAAAGCGAGGTCTTGTTTCTCTGCCGGGACAGGGAGAACGACGATATTGCCATTGATCTGCATAAATCGTTCCGGCGTTTTGAACTGTTCCGTGTATTTCTGAATCAGTTCCGGGGACAGGGACGCAAAATCTTCCTCACCAAGTCCAACCACCAGGAAAGTCCCTGCTACGATATCATAAATTTCTCCATTTTCATCCCGCAGCCCACGGTTCAGATCAAGCCCGATGAGCTTTCCTTCATCATTGCAAACCAGCGCCACCGGGTCAGAATAGGGATAAGTTGCGCCAATGTCTCCGCCGACCTCCGCCTGCAGGGAATGAAGATCGGGGTCGATCTCCTTCACATAGGGTTCCTTCATAGGCTCCACTACAAGCACAGTCATCTTTTCCGAGGCAACCTTCTCCGCAGCGGCCAGCATTTCATCCGCATGGGACTTCTCCGGCTTATCCAAAGCGGCTTTGACCTCCGCTGGGTCAAAATCAAGAAATTCCTCATAGCCCGTGGCATCCTTGAACTTTTCAATCTCCGAAGGAAGATAGTCCTCCTGCGTCTGCCCCAGTGCCGCCAGCTTTTCATCCAGAGCGGAAATGCGCCCTGCCATCAGGTTTTCGTAAAGTTCTTCCTTTGCGGCGTGTGCCTCCGGGTGCTCCGCTGCATACTGCGGATCGTTCTGACGGAAAAACTCGTCCATGTCAAAGGCTATATCCATAGCCCACTCGGATTTTTCTTCTTCGGGAAGATCGTCCTGAAAGGTCATCACCCGGTACTCGTCGGGGATACTGCCGCGCTCACCGTCGTAATACTCATGGAAACTGTCACCCGTATCACGCACATAGCCCTGATTCGTGAAGGTGCCGTTTTCCTCCAACGCAACGTCCCGGCCGTAGGCCTCATAGTCGATGTAATTCTGCAAATGCTCTGGCACCTGCATAACGTCCAGTTCTTCGATGTAATAGCGGCCCAGATCGTCATAGTCATGGATATCGGGGTAAACCTCATAGCAATCCAGATTCTCGGTGAGGTTGATGATCTCCTGCAGGCTGCCGCAATGGTCGCCCATTTCCATACCGGCCTGAAACTGTGCGTATTCGCTTTCGCTCATTTCATCCAGCTTCGATGCCAGATAATTCAGCTCGTCCAGATTTTCATATTCACCCAGCTTACTGTAAAGACCGTCCACATAGCAATCATAGTCCGTGATGAACCATTCCTCATAGGGCTGGCCGAAGTCATCCTTCTGGCCAATCCCGATACGCTTAAACACTTCTTTCAATTCCTCGGCGGTGGTGGGAAACTTCACCCACTCGCCCACAAGCTCGCCCTCATTGTACTTCCCAAGATTGGTGATAAAGGCGGCAAAGGGATAATCCTTGTCGTGATCGTAATATGGCATATCAGCACCTCCTTACAGCTCCGGCGCAGATTTTTCCTTATGGGGCTGCGCCTTGTTTTTCTCCGCACATTCCTTCTTGCCCTGTTCCAGCCGTTCCCGGATGGAAGGCTTTTTCTCCGGCTCCGCAGGGCGTTCATGGTTCCACTCGTCACCGGAGAGAGAAATGTATCCGTGTTCCGTAAAATGGCCCTGTTCCTCCTGCATGGCGTACTTGCCAAAAGGAACAGGGTCGATCGCTTTCAGAAGTTCTGGGGGCAGCAGCATATCCATGTGCTGCGCCAGATACCGCCACCCCAGATCATTCAGATCGTGGATATTGGGCTCAAATACGAAATAGTCGATGTTGTCCGCAAACTCCTTGAACTGCTCCGGTGCTGTCAGCTTGAAGGGCGAGGCCTGCACCGCCGCCAGCAGCTCCCGGTCCTCCGGGGAGAGGGCAGCCACCGCCGCCCTCACTTCGGGCAAATGTTCAAAAGTCTTATTTTCTGCCATTGACACCTTCCTTTCTTTTCGGAAATTCCAGTTTGAAGTTGATGTATTTGCCACCCGTGTCATCCAAGATCACCGCAGCGTCATAAGCAGCCTGTTTCTTTTCAGACCACATACCCTTGACATTGGTGCGGCCTTTTTTCAGAAGGTCCGCCGCCATCTTCTTTGTCAGCTCCTTCTTGCGGCTCGTCCAGAAGCGGTCATTTTTCCAGAGGACGAAACCGCAGGACCGATCCGAACACGCAAAGTTCTTCTTGCCCTCATAAACCGGCTGGCCGCAGCGGGGGCAGGTACCGATCCCTTCCTTCTCCGGGGCAAACAGCTTTTTGCCATCCTCGGAAATGCAGGAATAGGTGGACACGATCTCTTGAACCATCGTGCGAATACCGCCCATGAAGGTATCCGGGTCAGCATTGCCCTTTGCGATCTCCGTCAATTTCTGTTCCCATTCCGCTGTCAGTATGGGAGAGGTCAGCGGCTCCGGCAGGACCGTGACAAGGTTGATACCGGCTTTTGTGGGGATCAGGCTCTTGCCCTTGCGCTCCACAAATCCGGCTGCCACCAGCTTTTCGATGATAGCCGCCCTGGTCGCGGGCGTGCCAAGCCCTTTTCGCTCCGCTTCGTCGGGAATGTCGTCCTTGCCTGCATTCTCCATAGCGGACAGGAGGGTATCTTCTGATACATTTTGTCAAGGTGGTTTTAAGAAATTTTCCCGCAATCGTTCATAATAAGCCGCTTGATTTTATCGCTCATAGTTTCCTTGCTGGTGGTGCTGAAGTGGATTTTCACCCGATAGGTCGTGTTTCCGATTTTCTTCACAATATCGGGCTGTTCTGCTTCCTTTACGGTCAGAGGGGAAGCGTTTGCGGGGGTGCTGGCTTTATTGCTCATAGGCTCTCCTTTCCATGAAAAAAGCCCTCATGCTACGGCGCACAAGGGCTTATAGTCATTCTTCTATAACTCTGAAAGTCAAAACCGCCGGCTAAGCCGGCGGCTTGAATAAGCCCTAGAAGGGCTTGGTACAGACGCAGCCCCTGAAGGGGCGCCGAAGGGGTTTGCCGACCGCATTCCTTCCTCCGGCCGCCCCTAAAGGGGCTTTGTTTTATGCCTTCTTGTTCACGCTACCCGTAAACGGGTCTACGAACTCTTTCAATTCGACCTGATCCGCTATCTGATCCTCGGTTAGCTGGTTCTTTATGTACTCCTGTATTTGCTTTTTATTTCTTCCTACCGTATCCACATAATATCCTCGCGCCCAGAAATGTCGGTTCCCATACTTGTACTTGAGGTTTGCGTGCCTGTCGAATATCATCAGACTACTCTTCCCTTTGAGATACCCCATGATTTGCGATACGCTGTACTTCGGCGGAATACTGATGAGCATATGCACGTGGTCTCTGCACAGCTCCGCTTCGATGATTTCGATTCCTTTTTGCTGGCATAGTTGTCTCAATATCTTTCCTATATCTACCTTGATTTCCCCGTATATCGCCATTCTCCGATATTTCGGCGCGAATACTATGTGGTATTGACATCTCCATGTCGTATGATCTAAACTGTTTATGTCTTTTTCTTTCACGTGAAAGACCTCCCTGTTTTGATTGTTGTGTGGTCGGCAAACCACTTCTAATCTAACAGGGAGCTTTTTTCTTGTCTACTCTACTCCTCGCTATAAGCTATTTTTTTACCCCCGGCATAGCCGGGGGTTGCCTTTGGTACAACCAGTGCGAAAGTGCAAAGCGCAAAGGGTCTGCGTTTTGCACTTTCAGCTTGCGGGTTCGGGTGGCTGCTTCTTCTTGATGAAGTTGTACCATTGACCGCCGACACGCCTTGCGCCTAAAATGCCGCCCATGTTGCGCTTGGCGTTCTGTACCGTCCTTTTGGATATTCCGGCTTCGGCTGCGGCTTTTACAATGTCCTCGCTGGCAAGCTCTTTCCCGTCTGCCAGTAAATCCAGTATCAGCCGTTCCGCCTGTTCGGTCTTGGTGGCGGTGTTCCCGCCCGCGCCGGACAGCAGCTCGTCGGCGGTTATATCATATTCGCCTATCCACGAAAAGCCCGTTTCCGGGTCAAGGCAAAAGGCAACGGGCTTGCCCTCCGGCGCAAGGGAAGATTTGTCATGGACGATAACGCGCACATTCGGTTCTCGCTTCACGCGCCCGATCAGCAGGACGCTCCTTGCTGCGGCGCGGAAGTCGATAGAACCTAATCCCCGGTATGCGCTCTGCCCTCCGGCAGCTTTGTTGAGATGTCCGATAAGGATAACGGCGCACCCGGTACGCTCGGCAACATCGGCAAGGCGGCGGAACATGGGGCGCACTTCGTTTGCCCGGTTCATGTCGGTCTTTTCGCCCATATACGCCTGTATGGGGTCAAGGATAATCAGCCGCGCCCCGTTCTGCGTGATTGCCCTTTCTATGCGCTCGTCGGAGAGGGTAAGCTCCCGCTTGGCTTCATCAATCACAAGTACGCGGTCAAGGTCGGCTTCTGCTTCTATCAAGCGGGGCTTGACAGTATCGCCCAGCCCGTCCTCGGCGGTCTGGTAAATCGCATTGAACGGCGGCAGGGGCTTCATTCCCGGCAACGTTCCCCCGGTGGTGCAGGCGGCGGCAAGGCGTAGGGCAAAGGTGGTCTTTCCCTCGCCGGGATTGCCTTGCACAATGGTTACTTTCCCAAAGGGAATATACGGCTCCCATAGCCATTCAACGGTTTGCGTGTCAACCTCGCTCATGCGGATAATCTCAACGGTTTCTTCCTGCGGCGGCTCTTTCAAGCCGTAAATCGCTTCCCGGATATACTTCCCGTCCGCGATTTCTGCCCGGTGCTGCAATACCTCGTTCCAGTCCTTGTAAAGCGGCACAAGGCGGTGGACGGTCAAGCCCTCTGGCACAAGCTCCGCAAGGCGGCTGCAAGCATCGTTTCCGGCGTTGTCGTTGTCAAGGCAGAGGTAAACGGTCTTGATGTTCGGACGGTCAGAAAGGAAACGCAAAAGGGCTTTTTCGCCCACGCCGCCCAGTGCAAGGTAGCTTTGCTTCTGCCATTCCTTTTTGAACAGGCAGAGGAAAGATAAGAGGTCTATCGGGGCTTCAAAGACAAACAACCTTTCGCCCTCGCCACGGTAGCAGAAGTTAAAGGCTTTGTCGCTGCCTTTCACATCAAGCCGAAAACTCCCGGCTGTGCCGCGCTGATGGGCGTATCGCGGTATGCCGCTTTCATCTCTGCCGATGAATACGGCGTTATGGTGGGCGGCTTCCTCGTAAATATCCCCGGTGGAAAAGAAAAAGCCCGTCACATCTTCATCAATGCGGCGGGCTGCTGTGAGGTAGTTCCTCGCTATGCGGTTGTCGGTGCTGCGGGGTGGCAGTCGGAAGTCGGATAGGGGCGCGGGGCTTGGTCTGTCCGGCGGCGGGGCTGCGCCTTTTTCTCCTGTCAGCATTTCAACGGCTTCGGTAAAGCTCTTTCCGTAAAACTCCATGACAAAATCAATGGGTGCGCCGCCCTTGCTCTGGCTGTGCCTGTACCACTTGTTTCCCCGGATTGTCAGGCTGTCATGCCGCTTCCAGCGGTACTCCTGTCCGGCGCGGGTAAGCTGCTCGCCCTGTGATTGCAGGAAAGAAACAAGGTCGGCTTGGTTGGCGTGGTCTATCTGTTCTTGGGTGTAATACATGGCTGATACCTCTCTTTCTGTGGTTGAATTGTTCATAGTTTTGATGTAAAATGAAACCGAAAAATCGGAAGTTAGTGAGGTGCTGGATTGTGAATGAAAGAGAAAAAAATATTCACTTATGGTTTGAAATGTGGCTTACAAAACAGGATTTAGGTATTGATAATATTTTTGCAGAAGATGTAATTTATACTGAAAGTTGGGGTCCAAAATATAATAACCGTCAAATCGTAAAACACTGGTTTCAGGAATGGAATACTCGTGGCAAAGTCGTTGCTTGGGAAATCAAACAATTTTTCCACAAAGGAAATCAGACGATTGTGGAGTGGTATTTCAAAAATGAAATGAACAATGGGAGCATAGAGGAATTTGATGGAATTTCCCTGGTTGAATGGACAAAGGATAATAAAATAAAATCATTGAAAGAGTTTGGCTGCAATTTGAATAATTATAATCCTTATGAGCATAGTGACCTGCCCGAATTTAGGGACGAAAGAGCAAGTTGGTTTTAATATTAGGAATCAATAGCGTCCATTTTATCGGAAAACATTTAGGACGGACAGGCAAAGTAGCTTGCCCGTCCTTTTCTTATCGCTCCTGTTCATGCCGCTTGGTGCGGCTCTGCGTCTGCTCCGGTTGGTCGGCGCGGAGTGCAATATCCACGCATTTGCGGATTTTTTGAAGCTCTGAAACATTGGTGCGGGTATCTTTCAGTTTGGTATAATCGCTGTCCCTCTGTGTTTTGAGGTCAGCATATTCCTGTTCCCATTCCGCAATAGGCAAGGTCTTTGTTCCTTTCGGCAGATTTGCATGGAGATAGCGACTTGCTGCGTTCCATAGGGTCAGCTCGGCGCGGTGGGCTTCCTCGTACTTGTCGCGCTTGTTTGTCCAGCCGTTTTGCAGCTTTTTCAGTTCATCGTGAATGGGCTTGTACTCTGTGTAGTTCTTCCCGTATTCAATTAGCTTTTGTAGCTTCTTCATGCGTTCCTCGGCGGTTTTCATTCCTGCCCGGATTGAATAGGCTCTATCACTGACAGAGGAAAGAGAAGCGTCCAGCTCGTCAAGATTAGAGATGCCATGCTCGGAGAGATAGTTGACCGCTGCCGCTATGGTTTTCAGTTCATCGGCTGTGTGCTGTTGTTGCCAACGCTGCGAATACTTCCGGCTCTTTTCTCTCTGAACGCTCAAATACTTCATCAACAGATTTGCAAGGTTGGGAGATTGCGGCGGCTGCTTCGGGGCGGTTTCCCACACTTTGAACAGGTCGGCTATCCATTCTTTGAGCTTGCTAACCTGCGCCCGGATTTCCCGTATAAGGCGGTTTGTCTTTTGAATACTGCGGTTCAGTTCGCCTTTCTCGGTGGCGATACCTTTCTTCTCCATCTGGCAAGCCGCCACGCCCATGTGGACGGTGGGTATCTCGTCAATTCCTCTCTCGGCGTTGCTGCGGTGGTCGATACGCTCCGGGCTTCCGTTCCTCTCCAAAAAGTCGTTGGTATAGTCAGCCCACGCCTTGCGCCACAAAAGGGTGTTGTCCTTGTCGTTCCAGCCTGTAAGGTCAACTTTGTGCGTCTTATATCTGCCGCTTGGCAAGCGGATACGCTCGCCGTTTTCGTCAAGGTCATATTCCTTTTTGGATTTCGCCGCCCATGCTCCGCGCTCGTCAAGTGGTCGCATAGTCAGCATGATATGACAATGGGGGTTGCCGCTGTCGGTGTCATGGATAGCAAAATCCACACACATTCCTCTGGAAACAAATTGAGAGGAACAGTATTCCCGGACAAGCCGGATCTGTTCCTCTCTGGATAATTCTATGGGGAGTGCCGCGTCAATCTCTCTGGCAAGCTGGGCGTTCCCGGCTTTCTCGTAAAGCTCCACGCTGTTCCACAAGGTTGAACGGTCAGAAAATGAGGGTGGCGCGTGGGGCGGCAGCATGATTTCCGTATGGACAACGCCGCCTTTGCGAGTGTAGTCATGGGTCATTCCGTCCCATTCGCTTGTCAGCTTTTCGCCACTTCGGTAGGCGGCTGCGGCAACGGCTGATTTGCCTTTTCCTCGGCTCACAATGCCGATGTTCCAATGGTAAATGGCTATGGGTATCACCTCCCGGATAGGATAATAAAACCCGCAAAAATGGTACAGACGCCAACGGCGGGTGTACTGTTTTTGTGGGTGTGCAGGGATAGCCGCGAAGCGGCGCAAGGGGTGCAGCCCCTTGTTGCGGCAAAGCCGCCAATCGGAGCGCGGGGAAATCTCCCTGTGCGGAGATAAGCCCTCGGCAGAGCGCACACGCCCGCAAGGGTGTATAAGTGCGCCCTTTGTTCCAAAGGGATTTATTCGGCGTTCCCGCTTTCGGCTCGTTTTTTCAGATATTCCCGCGCTGGTTCACTCGTCAATGCAAGCCGGAGAAGTGCTGCGGCTTCCTCGTCGGTCATGTTCTTTGCTTCCGGCACAATGCTTTCAAAGACCGCGCCCCGGACGATAAGGCGGTGGCTGCGTGTCCGGCGTTCCTCTTTGGATAACTTCTGACGCAACATCTTTTCCCGGTTCTCAAACTGCCGGATTTTCTTCTTTCCGTCCTCAATCTCGGCAGTCAATTCCTCGCGGGTTTTCTCTCTCGGTTTCGTCATAGCTGGCCGCTCCTTTCTGCCTGTCGGCATAGAAAAAGGACAGTCGATTTTCTCGGCTGCCCTTTCGATATGAGATAGATTATTCAGTTTGCGGCGGGGTCTTGTTCTGATACTTCTTCATCAGAAGTCTGGCTGTCAGGAAGCGGGTCATATCCGTCTGGGTTTCCGTCAAGCTTCATACCTGTTTCGTCACTAAAAGAAGTTA
Organism: Huintestinicola butyrica; assembly: GCF_025567215.1. Classification (NCBI taxonomy): domain Bacteria; kingdom Bacillati; phylum Bacillota; class Clostridia; order Eubacteriales; family Oscillospiraceae; genus Huintestinicola; species Huintestinicola butyrica. Next base: position 13,539 of record NZ_JAOQKB010000015.1, on the reverse strand, counting down.
AGTCCAAATTCCCGTTTTCTGTCAGCTTCTGGATAACTTCTGCCAACTGATTTTTTATTGTTTCGCTATCATCTTTCATGCCGCCATTTTCCAGATATACCTTGCAATCGCCAATCTCAAAGGTCGCATAGTAAATAGCATTTTGCTCGCCTCGGCTGTTCGGGTCTGTTACAAAATATCCTGCGACTATGGTTATACCGTTGATTTCAGAGACTTTCTCCGTTCCAACAATTACAGTATCAAGCAACTGCACATCTGATGTTGAAATGATTACTTTCACATTTCCGACTTGTCCCTCAAATCCAATCAGTTCTTGTGAACCGCCTGCGTCTATATCGCTATTTAGAAAAATTGCATTGGCTGTAACAGGTAAATCCGAAAATAAAGCTAAGGTTTCATCTTCTGTAAGTGGCTTTGTAGTTACATCTACATCTAAAGCCAAAGAACCGCCAACATTATCAGACTTCACAAAAACAATTTTTTCCCCGTTATTCAATGTGGCTATATCGGTATGACTGCCAAATAATCCACTTTGAAACAATCCCACACCTAAGACGGTTACAGCTACAAAACAGGCTGCAATAGCTCCCCATTTAGCCCAAACTGGCTTTTTTGCTTTCTTCTTGTAGCTGATAGCTTCATCAACATACTTGCTGTCAAGCTCGCTCATGGCTTCGGAAAACTTCTTTGAGTTCATACGAATACCTCTCTTTCTGCTAAATAGCTTTTCATTTTTTGTCGGATACGGGTCAGCCGGACGGAGATATTTTTCTCCGAAAGCCCTACAAACTCGGCTATGTCTTTACAGCTATCGGAAAACCAATAGCGGTGCATGAAGATAACGCGGTTCTCGACGGTCAGCGTGTCCAGAAAACTTTCAATGATACGGGCTAACTCTCTGGCTTCAATCTCGGCTTCCACTGTGTTCGGGTCTGCTATACAGGCTTCGATTTCCTCCATAGCAATCGTGTAAGTGCTGTTTCGCTTGGCTGCTTCCTTTCTGTAATAGATTTTCAGTGAAATGTTCCGAACGATTTTACAGATATAGGTCAGAAGCGGGTGGGGGTTCGCCGGGGGGATTGCGTTCCATGCTCCTAAGTAAGCGTCGTTGACACATTCCTCCGCGTCCTGCCTGCTGTTAACAATGTTATACGATAACTTGTGGCAGACTTTACCGTATTTTATATCCAGCTCCCGTATGCCTTGCTCTGAACGCTCAAAAAACATTTCAATGATTTTCTCATCTTCTATCATCACACCGCCTCCTTTCCGGCTTCACCTATATACTACGGTTTCAGCGGCGAATACTACATCTAATCCGAAACTTTTTCAAAAAAATTATAGCACATCTTTTTGAATAGGGTGTGTCAAGTTGCCGGAATGTTTCTTTGCCGCTTTGCTGGCGGCGTTCCTCCGTTCCTCACTGTATGGGGCGGTCAGACGGAAAGAGAAACGCCCCTTTGCAATATCAAACTCCATGCAGCCCGTTTCGGGGTCTGCGTCGGTCTGGCAGCACTGGTCGGGGTACTGTCCGGCGTAGGCGGCAAGCCGCTTCTTTAAGTCGGTGTTGTGGGTGCGGATATGGATAAGGGGGTCTTTCTCGTCAAACCAAATATCGGTGGTCTTTTCCTGCTTCGTAAGCCCTGTTCTCATAAACTCTCCTTTCTGCGCCCCTGTTACGCAATAGGGGCATTTTTCGGGTGTTTTTCCCGGCTCTTGACTTGGGGAAAATGAGGATTTTCAAATAGAAACCGCCCCGGTGAACCATTCCTCGTCCGGGAGGTTCCTATCGCAAGATTTCTGTTTTTTCCGGCTCTTGACCGTCAAACATAAATTAGCTCATGCTATGTGTTCTCCTTTCTGTTCGGCGGCAAGGGGCAGTTGCTCGGCTTGCTCCTGCTCCTGCTGCTCTTTCCATTGCCTGCGTTTCTTTTCCATATAGCGTCGATTGTACTCTGCTTTTTTCGCTCGGCGGCGTTCCTGTTCCGCTAACGCGGCCTTTTCTTCCTCGGTCAGTTCCACTTCCTTGTGAGGGATGTCCACCTTACCAACAAAATTAAAGAAAATTTCAATTTCCTGTATTCTGCTTGCTCCTTTGCCCTGGGCTTGGTGGACGAGGATTTTTTCTACAAACTCATTTATCATGGCAGGGGTCAACTCGGAAAAGTCTGTATATTTTCTGACAAGGGAAAGAAACTTTTCGGCGTTGATGGTTTCCCTGCTTATGCGTTCAAGTTCCTGTTGGTCTTGGGAAACGATTTCTGTCAAATCGCTTAGCTCGGCCTCGAAATCTCTGAGCATTTGTTCAAAAAGGGTATCGGAAAGTCGGCCACTTACATTGTCCTCATAGAGCTTTCGGATTAGGCGGGTCAGTTCATCGGTACGCTTCTCGTTGCGCTGCTTCCGCTGGCGAATGGATCTTGCAGCTTTTTCCTGCCTGTCCTCGGAAGCGGAGCAGACCTGTGCCATAAACTCAGCTTCATTGTTCAACGCATAGTCACAAACGCCCTTGATGGCTTCCAACAAAAGCTCGTTTACAACAGCAGTACGAATAAGGTGCGTCGTGCAGTATTTATCATAATGCTGGTTGCCCAAATCATAACGGGAACAGTTGTACTCGTCACGATCCGGACGCTTTTTCCCGTTGGGTCTGCCCGCCCAGTCACGCGCGTTTCCGGCCTTGCCCCTGTGGTTATACATCTTTGCACCGCAATCCGCGCAAAACATCAAGCCGGTTAGTGGATTGGCCTTTCCTATGCTGTCTGTCCGGCGAATGGTTTTCCGTAGAGTTTGTACGCGTTCCCATGTTTCCTTGTCGATGATAGCTTCTTGTGTGTTCTCAAAAATGACTAAATCCTCTTTGGGGGTCATTTTGACGCGCTTATCTTTATAGCTCTCCTTATAAGTCCGAAAGTTTACCGTATGCCCCATATATTCCTGCTTGGAGAGTATGTCGGCAACTGTACCGCCGCGCCATGTGTAGGGGTCTGCGGCATTGTAGTTTGATTGATGGTTTCCCATACCGCGCTGTGCAAGATAGTAAGAGGGGCGCTCAACCTTTTCCGTTGCCAATATGCGGGCAATTTCATACGGGCCTTTTCCCTCAATGGCCATGCGATAAATCCGGCGTACTACTTCGGCAGCTTCCTCGTCGATAATCCAATGGTCTTTGTCGTTGGGGTCTTTCTTGTAACCGTAGATACAGTGGTTGCTTGTGTGCTTGCCGGACATACCTCTTGCCCGTAAAACAGAGGTTATCTTACGGCTGCAATCACGAATATACCATTCGTTCATAATGTTCAAAAAGGGTGCAAACTCGCTGCTTTCCCGTTTGTCGCTATCTACTCCGTTGGTAATGGCAACAAACCGCACACCTTTCTCTCTGAACATCACTTCGGTGTAAAAGCCCACCTGTAAATAATCTCTACCGACGCGGCTCAAATCTTTAACAAGGACAGCAGCGATTTCGCCTTTTCCAATGCCCTCAATCATGCGCTTCCAACTTGGGCGGTCAAAACTTCCACCAGACCAACCATCATCTGTGAAGTGGACGCAATTCGTAAAACCGTTGGCTTTCGCATAGTCCTCCAGCATTTTCTTTTGATTGATAATGCTGTTACTATCACCTGTGAGGTCATCGTCACGGCTCAATCTCTCATAAAGGGCGGTGATTTTACCGTTGCCTAATTTCTTGGGTTTCATGGGAACGCTCCTTTCTATGGGTGATTTCTTATCCCCCTTTCACAGCATATATCTTCGGTGTAGGGCTTCGGCGGCTGGGTGAAATGCTCGGTGACAGCAACCTCTGCGCCGTCAAAAGTCTGCCCTTCGGTGAAGTCCGGGAGCGTGCCGCCGTCCCCATCCGCAGGCTTTTCCTTCAAGAAGGCACGGAAAATGCGGTCGATCTCCCGCCAGCCTTCGGAGAGGTTTCGCTTGCCCTTTGCGGTGAAGGAATGGCCACCGCAGTCAAAGGCAGCCGTGACCTCCTCATACACATACGGCTCCGCCGACGCACACAGCAGCTTGCAGCAGACCAACAGCAGAAGGTTTCGTTCACCAACGGGGAGCAATTTCAAATCCGCTTTTTCAATCTCCATAGTCGGGATGATAGCATGGTGGTCAGATACATCCTTGTCGGAGATCATGGTCTCCACCAGCGGGAAGAAGTTTGTGCAGCCATCAAAAGGTGGCAGTTTCGCCGCCAGGTGGATCACGCAGGAAGCCGTTTCTACCATGTCGGAGGTCAGATACCGGCTGTCCGTGCGGGGATAGGTCAGCAGCTTCTTTTCGTAGAGGCTCTGTGCGTAATCTAAGGTCTGCTTTGCCGTGTATCCGAACAGGCGGTTTGCCTCCCTCTGCAAGGTGGTGAGATCATAGAGCTTCGGCGGCTGTTCTTTCTTCTGTTCCTTCGTGACAGAGGTACAGGTGACGGCCGCACCCTTGCACATGACCGCTGCCTGTTCCGCCTCCGTTGGATCGGTGAACTTTTCCGACACCGCCTCGGTTCCATCCAGCGTCAGACGCAGCAAATGATATTTTTCCTTGTGAAACAGCGTGATCTTTGCGTCACGCTCCGCCAGCATTGCCAGTGTGGGGGTCTGAACACGGCCCACATTCAAGGTGCGGTGATAGAGAACGGAGAAAAGGCGCGTGGCGTTGATCCCCACCAGCCAATCCGCTTTCTGGCGGCAGAGGGCAGATTGATACAGGGCTTCATAATCGGCGCCGGGGCGCAGGTCAGAAAAGCCCTCCCGGATAGCGCTGTCCTCCATCGAGGAAATCCAAAGACGGAGGACCGGCTTGCGGCAACCAGCCATTTCATACATCAGACGGAAGATCAGCTCGCCTTCACGCCCAGCGTCACAGGCATTGACGATGGTATCCACATCGGAGCGGTCCATCAGGGCACGGAGATTTTCAAAAGCATCCTCCTTGCCCGGTGCCAGCACATAGCGGAACGGCTCCGGCAGAATGGGAAAATCGTCATAACGCCATTTCTTGAAACGCTCGTCATAGCCGCCCGCATCCATCGGGGATACCAAGTGCCCCACGCACCAAGATACAAGAAGGCCATTGCCCTCATAAAAGCCGTCGGCCCTGGATGAAGCACCCAGGGCCGATGCGATAGATTTTGCCACACTCGGTTTTTCTGCGATAATCAGTTTACTCATTCTTTTCCTCCGTTTCCTCGTCCTCGGTCAAATATTCTTCTTCATCCCCCAGGTCGAAATCATCCAGATCAGCGGGAACTTTCTTTCCCTGCTTCGGTTTCAGCACCAGGAAATAGACTGCCGCGCCGCCTCCGGCTGCAAGAATCAGCAGCACCGCCAGGATTGCCCCGGCATTGCTTTTCTTTTCGGGTTCCGGATTCTCCGGTTCGGTGGGCTCCGCAGCTTTCTGTTCCGTGCCAACACATTCACTAAGGTTCTTTACGCAGACCGGGCAAGCGGTATTGACCGCTCCGGCCTGGCACTTCTCCGTACAGGTGCAGACAATAGGTGTTTCCGCCTTTTCTCCATCCTCCGTAAGCGCCATGAGGTCGGCTTCATCCACCTGGTTCAGAAAATGCACGGTTTCCTCGCCCTCATCGTCACGGTCGATAATGAGATAGAACACATTGCCGTTCTTCGTTTCCACTGTAATAAACTGCTTGCCGCTGGCGGTCGGGCTGCCAATATCGTCAATCAGCGAAAGGTTCCCGTCCGGAGTCAAGGCGACACCGCCATTCAAACCGCCGCCCAGCATCCCCAGCAGATTTTCCAGCGTTTCCGTGTCCAGAGAGAAAGAACCTTCCCCGGAACCAGCCTCGCCGTCACTTACCGTCATGTAGCCGGAATAGACATAGCCGACCTTTTCCGGCAGGATGACTTTCAGCCAGTCGCCATCCGTTCCGATCACCTTCACGGTCGTTCCGTTGGGAATCTGGGTGAAGGCGGTATAATCCATTCCCGCACCCGTGCGGACATTCAGATTGCCGCCGCCCGTGGTGACGGTGCCGGTCTGCCCAGAGTCATTTTCGCCGGAACTGAACTGGATACCATCCTCGGTGACGGATACCGTGACCTGGCTGCCTGCCAGAGCGGAAAGCAGATCAGAAACATCCCCGACCGTTTCCTGTTCGGTCACGGATTCCGTGCTTTCCTCGCCGCCGCTGGCAAAGGCGGTGATAGAAAAAGCGGCAGTGCTGAGCACCACCGCCAAAAGAGCCGATACCATTTTTGTCATAAAGTTATGCTTCATCCTCGTATCCCTCCGTTTCCTCATTCTCGGTGTTGCCCTCCTGCAGCATACCTTCCGGCAGGGAGATCATACCGCTGGCATAGGCTTTCAGGAAGGCGGTCAGTTCCTTGTTATCCATCTTCACGGCTTTCACCATGCGGACGATTTCCAGATTTTCTTCCTCCGCAAGCTGGGCCTCCAGCGTACGAAGGCGTTTCTGCTGCTCCGCGATCTTTTCTTTGGTTTTCGCAATGTCATTGCGGATCTTCTGTGTCGTTGCCATAAATCAAATTACCTCCATATCGTTTTTTAGTTGTAGGGTGGTCGCCCGAAAGCGTAAAAGTGGGATTGCCAGTAGCTTGTGTTGATATCTGCATACTGGATGGGGTCGCCGCAGTGCAGCATTTTTCCACCGCCCACATAGATACCCACATGGGAAACGCCCGGTGTATCGTAAGTACCGACGAAAAAGATCAGGTCGCCGGGTCTTGCGTTGGCAGAGGATACCGGGGTGGAAATATTGTAAAGTCCTTGCGCCCCAAGCCGTCCTGTATTGCAGACGCCGCTTTGCGTCAGCGCCCAGGATACGAAGCCGGAGCAATCAAAAGAAGTGTTCGGATTGCTGCCGCCCCAGACATAGGGATAGCCGATGTACTTCTCCGCCTCGGTAATGAGCGCTGCAAAGGTTTCATCTTCCAGTGCGGAAGGCGGGATATCATAGGTGGTGGGTGGTTTGGTGTACTTGTCTACATAGCCGGAGCCTGGGAACAAATCTTCCCGGTTTCCCAGCGTTGCCATATAGACCGCGTACAAGGAAAGTGTTTCCTCGTCCATGATGTAGACCGGCACATGGGAAAGGTCGAAGTTTTCCAGCCTCACCTTGCAGATATAGTAGTTGTACGGTACTTCCACGTCATAGTCATTTCCCTCGCTGTCTGTCCGTGTCTCCGTCCGATAGCGTACCTCCACTTCCACGGTCTGCGTCAGGATGTACTGCTTTTCAAAGAGCATTTGCAGTTCCTCCTGAACCTCATCGATGGTAAACACCCCTTCATGGAACGCCGTGAGAATGGAGATCAGCACATAAGGGTCATGCTCGATCTCATCCAGATCAAAACGGTATTCGTCATATCCGGGGTGCAGAGTCTCATAGTGGTCCAGCTCATATTGAAGCTCCTGCTCCAGTTCACAGTAGGCCGCCTCTGCAGCCAGCATATCCGCATCCTCGGAGAGATAAGAAGAAGTAAATACACCGCCCACACCGGAGCCTGCCATCATGGAACAGGAAGATACCCCGCCAAACAGCAGGGCAACACAGGCGCCAATGCCGATCACCAACAGCACCGCCCGGCTATGGTGTTTGATGTAGAGGAATGTTTCCTTGAAGGCGTCCTTTGCTTTCTGCGCCGCACTTTTCGCCGTGGCCGCTGTGTTCTTTGCGGTTTTCTCCGCCTGTCGCAGCTCCTTTGCATAGTTCCGCTTGATCCGCTGTTTCTGCAGAAAGCGGGATACCGGGTTAGAAGCCGCCAATGCAGGATCATCATGCAAAGCCTTTTGATAAAGGTACTCGGCGTTTGCCTTGACCGAAGCCTGCTCTGCCTTTGCCGCGTCACGCCAGGGCTTTGTGCGGTGATGGTGGATGGCGGCACGGACTTTACCTTTTCCGTAGGCAAACCCGCGTTCCGTCAACACCTCGCCTTTGTGTCCGGCCTCAACACCCACATTTTCCTGCTCTACTTCATGCACCTTCGCATGGGCGGCGTGGACGATCTCATGGATCGGTCGGGAAAGCGGATTGTGCCGCAGGCGTCCATTGGGGCGTTTCTCCACTTCTTCAAAGTGAAGCTGCGTTTTGCCTTTTCCGGCTGTCTCGTCAAAAACACGCTCGGTACGGAGAACTTTCTTTGTGGGGATAGCGGTCTTTGCCGCGTCCAGCCTGTCCGCCGCACGGTCGGAACGGTCGATGTACTTTCCAAGTACGGGATCGGCACGTTCTTCCTCGGTAAATTGCAGGCGGGAGGACGGGCGCTGCCTTGCGGCAGAACCATCCCGCACCGCCTGGGTGTCAGCCTTTTCCGCCTTTCGTGCGCTTTTCTTCTCATGGTGTTCCGCCGCACGCAGGGCAAGGTCAGCCGCAGCGCCAGCGGATTCTTCCGAAGAAGCGGACAGCTCCGTTTCCGGCTCCCGGCTGCTAATATGTTTCACCTCGCCTGTGGCAAGGTTTTCCGATACCGCACCGTCACGGGTCATTTTCTGCGTGATCTTATCGGTTGTTTTCAGTTCCCTCATAGGCAGTCACCTTCCTTTCCATAGGGGCAGAAGTCACCGCAGGTGCCATTCTCGATCATGGCGATATAGCGGAAAATGGGATATGCCTGGGGCGGGCAGACCGCATTTCCCAAGGTTTTCAACCGCAGCGCCCGGTCATCCATGCGCTCGGTCATGCGGGGGATTCCTTCCGGCTCGGCGGCCCAGAGGATACGTCCGTCCATCCTTTCGGGAAGCCCATGAGCCATTCCACCCAATCCGGGTTCAGTGCTGCCGTTTCGGACACCGGCCGCTCCTGGGAGATGATCTGCGCCGACAGGTTCCCGTCCTTCTTCGTCGGATCGAAGGCCGATGGCTTCAAGGTCGAGCGGAAACCGTCCGACGCCACCGGGGTCAGATAGAATACCGCCGCCGACAGGCTGAGGCTCCAGATCGCCCCGTTTCGGTTCCTCTTGCGGAATATCCCATTGTCCGACAGGAACACATCCAGGCTTGCCGCGTCCCTGGCGGTGTTGTTGTCGGAGGCAAGGGGTGTGGGAAACATCAGCCGCGACGATAAAAGTTCGCTGGCGCTCATGCCATGCGCCGACGCCGCAAGCCGGAAATACGAATGGGAGAACAGCGTATCCCGCTTTTGCCAGGTCAAAGATCGTTTTGTCGAGCCCCATATTGATGAAGCCAGCAACATTTTCCCCAAGCACCCAACGGGGCCGCAGCTCGGTAATAACGCGGCACATTTCCGGCCACAGGTAGCGTTCATCCGCAAAGCCCTTCCGTTTTCCGGCGGTGGAGAAGGGCTGACAGGGAAAGCCGCCTGAGATAACGGTAACTGTTTCAAGTCCTGTTTTTTCAAAAAACGCCTCCTTCGTGAAAGTAGTAATATCCCGGAACCTGGGAACATCCGGCCATCGTGCGGAGAGGACGGAGTGCGGAAAATCCGCCCACTCACACTGGCAGACGGTTTCAAACCCGGCAGCCTCCGCCGCCAGGTCCAGACCGCCAATGCCGGAAAACAGGCTCACATGGGTCAGTTTATTCATGGTTCTTCGGCGCACGGAACGGTTCGATCTCACTTTCCAGCTCCGCAAGGACCGCCTCCATATCCGCCGTGACCGCCTTGCTTCTGGCAATCAGCCGGTTCATCACATCAAAGAAGGTTTCACCTTCCTGCTTTTCTTCCGTATGCAAATAGCGGGGATCATTCATGTTCGTTTTCTCCTTTCCCGGTTTCACCAAGTTTTGTTGTCATAATGCTGTAAAGCTCGTTGTCCTTCGGGAAGTCATCCACAAAAGGCAGGATCACATTGCCGAAGAAGATCAGCCCCTCGCCGGGGCCTGCGTTGCTGATATGCGCCGCCTGCTGGTTGGAGATATTCAGGCGCTCGCAGAGGATTTTCCTGTCTCCGCTGGCCTGGTTCAGAAGGTACACAAAATCGCTGTTTTCAAAGATGTTCTCGATCTCCGGGGAGGAAAGCAGGTCCTTAATGTTCTGCGTGATCCCCGTGGGGATACCGCCCCATTTGCGAAAGCGTTTCCAAATCTCTACACTCCAGGAACCAACCTCGCCCCGCAGCAGAAGGTGGAACTCGTCCACGAAGTACCAGGTGGATTTGCCCTGATCCCGGTTTTGGGAAACACGGTTCCACACCTGATCCTGGATCACCAGCATACCCAGGCTTTTGAGCTGCTTTCCCAGCTCCTTGATATCGAAGCAGACAATACGGTTGTTGATATCCACATTGGTACGGTGGTTAAAAACATTCAGACTGCCATGCACATACAGTTCCAGTGCCGCCGCGATCCGCTGTGCCTCCGGCTCCGGCTGCCGCTTGATCTCGTCATACAAATCTTCCAACAGCGGCATATTCTCCGGGCGGGGGTCTGCGATATAGGGGCGATATACGATCCGCACGGCACGGTCAATGACCGTCTTTTCCACCGGGTCCAGACCGTTCCGGCCACCTGCCGCCAGTTCGCAGAACGACAAGATAAAGTCAGATTTCAACGCCAGCGGGTTATCATCCTCGCTGTAATTGAGGTTGATATCCATAGGGTTCACATACTGTGTACTGGTAGGTGAGATTTTGATGACCTGGCCTTCCAGACGGTTCACCAGCGGAAAATATTCTGCCTCCGGGTCGCAGATCAAGATATCGTCCTTTGTATTCAGGAACACACCCACGATGGAACGCTTTGCTGAAAAACTCTTGCCGCTGCCGGGCGTACCTAAGATCATGCCGTTGGGCGTTTTCAGCTTTTTGCGGTCAGCAAGGATCATGTTGCCGGAAGTGGCATTGAGCCCGTAGTAGAGAGCTTCGCCGCCGTGGAAAATCTCCTGCGTGGTGAAAGGAACGAACACCGCCACCGCCGAAGTGGTAAGCCCACGCTGTATCTTAATGCGGTTGACACCCAGGGGCAGAGCCGACACGAAGCCGTCCTCCTGCTGGAAGTCCAGCCGCACCAGGGAGCAGTTATATTTCTGCGCCACGCTTGCCGCACGGAGAAGGTCATTCTCCAGCTTTTGCTTGCTGTCCGCAAAGTTCACCACCAGGAAGGTCATCAGGAACATTCGCTCATTTCTGCTTTGCAGATCACGGAGTATATTCTTTGCCTCGCCTGCGTAGGTGGCAAGGTCAGTGGGGATGATATCCATATCGAAACCTTCCCACACCGCCTTTTTCTGTGCGTCGATCTTCATACTGTCAATGTCGGTGATCTTCCGCTTGACCGTTTTGATTGCCTCGTTCTGATCCATGCTGCGGATATGGAGGCTGACAAGCAGCCCGTTGTCCGTATCCAGCAGTTCGGTGAGCATACGGTCATCCATTTCCGGTGTGCTGATCTGCAGAAAGGACACGGCACAGAATTTATCCGCCATCGTGAACTTCCTTGCTTCACCGAAGCGGAAAGAAGAAGGTGCGATAAAATCCTGGACCGACAGGCCGGAAGGGGCAAGCCAGCTCCATTCAAAGGCAAACCGTTCCCCGTCCGGGTGCAGGATGCCGTGGAGCATTTCCAGCCACTCCTTGCCGCCAAGCTCCTTTGCCAGAGCACCCATGACCTTGAAATGGTTGAGGGCGTCCATGACGATCCGGGAAAGTCGTGCCCGTGCGGTTTTGCTGTCCCGTGCCTCGATGGTGAGGGTCAGGTACTTTGTTTTGATAAGACCGTTGTTGCCCCGTTCAAGCTGCTTGCGGAGCATTTGCGTGTAAAGCTCACGGATATGGTCGAAGTGATCTCCCTGCGCCGCGATCTCGATACGCTTTACAAAATCCTCCCGGTTCATGCGGCGGCTCACAAGGGAGAGCTGCATCCCGATAGAAGCGTCATGGGCGTTATACATATCGCAGAGGGCTTCAAAAATCGCTGTTTGATCGTCAGGTTTCGCAAGCTGATAATTCACATCCTCGAACTCGATACACTTCGACCAGGTGTGATCGTCCAGCTTGCACAGGCCGTCCGGGTACATCTGGCGGAACGGTAAGGTGTCCTGTGCAGAATGTACCTTGCCGTCGCCTCTGGCAGTTTCCAAGATACGGCTGATCTCACGCTTTTCTGCGGCGGTCAGCTTTACCGTGGGTTTTGCCGCCTGTCGTGCCTGCGGCTTTGGCTTTCGCTTTCTGAACAATGGCTTTCACCTCCTTTTCCGCCTGGGCCTGCCGCTCCAGGGCTACATAGAAATTGTTTGTCTGGTAAGGCCGCTCTTTCGTCCGCAGGAACATACAGCGGATGACCTGTCCGGCCACCACCTCCAGGGGTTGGCCGTGCCGCTCATACATGGCGAGCAGAAAGAACGGGAGCATGACGATAATCATGCAGAACGCGGCGGCGCTGTTGCTGGCCGTGCGTCTGAGCAAAAAGAAAAGCGGTACTCCGATGAGTGCCGCCGCTCCGAAACATATAAGCTGCCGTTTGGTAAGCCCAAACAGCACTTTGGATTTTACTTTTGTCAAATCCTTTGGAATGGTTACATACGCCAATTTATCAAGCCTCCTTAATGCGCTCCGAACAGGCTCTTAGAGAGGCTGCCGGTCTTGAACAGGGCGAAGCACAGCAGGACCGTGTAGCCCATGCAGGCCCATATCGCGCTTGAGATATTTCCGTCCGTGGCGATACTCTGTACCAAAACAGAGTAGATTCCCACGCACACCATGATTAGAAATGCCTGGAACGCCAATGCAAACAGGGATTTCAAGTAGTTCTGTCCTGTATGGCTCCAATCCCGGTTTGTCATAGTGGCAAGCGGAATCGGTCCAACGGAAGTTGTCAAATACACCTCGATCATGCGGCCGTAGATGACAAGCATGATACAGATGGAAAGGGCGTTCATGGTAAGTCCCACAAAAAGGGACTGGAACCACAGCCCGAACAGTTCTCCCGTGCCCAGGGCTTCAAGCTGCGCCTCCATATCCGTGATGACGCTGCTGATATCAATGGAGGTATTCCCGATGATGACGCCTGCGCTGCTGTTCACAACGCTTTGCCCGACATCGAAGATACCCATGACGATATTCCATGTGTTCGTCACAATGAGAACGGCACAGAAGGTCTTGAAAATCCACTTGAAGAACATCCAGGTGTCTACATCGTGCAGATTATTTTTCTCTGTCACAAGCTGGATCAGCTCATAACACATTACGAATGTCAGGATAACTCCGGCGATTGGAACGATCACCGTTTCAGAGAGGTTTCGGATCATAGAAAAGACGCCGCTGTTCCATGCCAGCGGCGTCTGTCCCACTTCACCGGCGATCTCGCCTACTTTGGTATTGACCGTATCGAACATGCCCGACAGGTTTCCCGTGATTCCCTCGATGAGCAGCCCTCGGAGCCATTCATCGAGTTTGTCGAGTATGCCGCCCATAAGCGATCACCGCCGGACGATCAACCGAACAGGCCGGAGAGCAGAGGGACAAGTGTGATGCCGATGAGGGCGACACCGCCGCCAGCCATCAACTGTTTTATCCCCAATTAGGTGTAAAACTCTGCTCGATGGCGGGCGGCGGCGTACAAAAATCTATATGGTGTTGTTAAGAGAACCGTCCCGGCGGG